>CANRFP010000009.1 GCA_947629895.1 uncultured Clostridia bacterium
TGCATATCTTCCGCCATCCAATGGCACCATAGGACGAAGGTCTGGTGGAATAACAGGCAAGCAGTCAAGCACCATCCAAGTTGGCTTGTTTCCGCTCTTTCTGAAACTCTCAACAACATCAAGTTTCTTTGCGGCTTTAATTTTGCGTTGCCCTTTTGAAGTGCGAATTTCTTCTTTCAATTCTGCACTTTCTTTGTCAAGGTCCACATGGGAAAGAAGGGTTTTTATTGCTTCTGCGCCCATGCCCGCATCAAAACTGCCATATCCATACTTTTCTATTGCATCGCGATATTCCTTATCGTTTAAAATTTGACGATATTCAAGGTCGGTGTTCTTTGGGTCAGTTACAATGTAGTTGATATAATACACAACTTGTTCCAAAGATTTTGGAGTTAAGTCAAGCAAAATTCCAATTCTTGAAGGAACAGAACGGAAATACCAAATGTGTGTGCAAGGAGCAGCAAGTTCAATATGCCCCATTCTTTCACGGCGCACTTTTGCCCTTGTAACCTCAACGCCACACTTGTCGCAAACAACGCCGCGATAACGAATACGTTTGTATTTTCCGCAGTGGCACTCCCAATCCTTTTTAGGTCCAAAAATCTTTTCGCAGAACAAACCGTCTTTTTCTGGTTTTTGGGTGCGATAGTTTATGGTTTCAGGTTTTGTAACCTCACCATGCGACCATTCTCTGATTTTTTCTGGGCTTGCAATCCCAATTTTGATTTTTTCAAAGTTGTTAAGTTCAAACATACTTTCTCCCCTTGGCATAACGCCGTTTATCATATTTCAATTTGAAAGTTATTTTTGTCTTTTTTGCGAGGTTTTCACTCACACGCTTTTTCTTATTTCCGCCTTCGAGGCCCCACACTTCGAATAATGTTTTCAATTTTGTCTTGCGTAGGGCTTTGCCCGGCATACAAAATTGGAAATTCACTTCTACCGCTGCAAAATGTCCAGCGGAATTTTGCAAGGTGCGGAAAGGGGTTCGTGGGGAAAACGAATTTTAGCGGTCCGCCCGCCCGAGATTCTTCACTTCGTTCAGAATGACAGCGGGGCGGGCAGTCCGCGTTAAGAAATTCTAGTTGTCCCCGCGCGCTCACTCGTCAAAGTCCCCAAAATCATCAAACAAGTTCATATCGTCAACATTTGATGGCATTTCAGTTTCTTCTTCAATTTCCTTTTGAATTTCAGTCTTTTCGTCATCAGCCTCATCAGCAAGCATATCATCAATATCAAGCGTAACTTTGTTGAGATCTCTTTCAACATCACTGTCAAGCCCAACCTTGTCTTGCTCATCTTGTGAGAGTTCTGGAAGTTCAATTTCCTCATCGTTTTCAGTTAAAATCTTAACATCAAGCGCAAGTGCTTGCAATTCTTTAACCAAAACTTTGAAGGATTCTGGGATTCCTGGCTCTGCAATAGGAAGCCCTTTCACAATGCTTTCAAAAGTTTTAACTCTTCCCACAACATCATCCGATTTTACAGTGAGCATTTCTTGAAGAACATGGCTTGCACCATAAGCCTCCAAAGCCCACACTTCCATTTCACCAAATCTCTGTCCACCAAACAAAGCTTTTCCGCCAAGAGGTTGTTGAGTGATAAGTGAGTATGGCCCAATCGAACGGGCATGAATTTTGCTGTCAACCATGTGGTTAAGTTTAAGCATATATTTCATTCCGATTGTTGTTTTGTTTTCAAATGGCTCACCTGTTCGACCATCATAAAGTTGAACTTTGCCATCTTCTGGGAAATTGTTTTCTTTAAGAAGTTGTTGGATTTTTTCTGCATCTGCACCATCAAAAGAAGGTGTTGCAACTTTCCATCCAAGTGAGCCAGCCACAAGTCCCAAGTGAACTTCAAGCACCTGTCCCAAATTCATACGTGAAGGAACGCCCAATGGGTTTAAGATGATGTCAAGAGGACGTCCGTTTGCCATAAATGGCATATCTGCCTCAGGCATAACAATGGAAATACATCCCTTGTTTCCGTAACGGCCACTCATCTTGTCGCCCACAGAAATTTTTCTTTTTTGCGCGATGAAAACTTTAACAAGTTCGTTAACGCCAGGCTCTAACTCGTCTTTATTTGCACGAGAGAACACTTGAACATCCACGATTACACCGCCCTTGCCGTGTTGAACACGAAGAGATGTGTCTCTAACTTCTCTTGCCTTTTCACCAAAGATAGCACGAAGAAGTCTTTCTTCTGGTGAAAGTTCCGTTTCTCCCTTAGGAGTAACCTTTCCAACCAAAATGTCGCCAGGCTCAACCTCTGCTCCAATTCTGATAATTCCATTTTCGTCAAGGTTTTTCAAAGCATCTTCACCAAGATTTGGAATATCTCTTGTGATAACTTCATCGCCAAGTTTGGTTGTTCGGCATTTAAGTTCTTCAACTTTCAAGCAAATTGATGTGAACACGTCATCTTTAACAAGTCTTTCATTGATAAGGATGGCGTCCTCATAGTTGTATCCCTCCCAGTTCATATAGCCAACAAGCACATTTTTTCCAAGTGCAAGTTCGCCATTTTCGGTGGAGTAGCCATCAATAATAACGTCTCCTTTCTTCACTTTTTCGCCTTTAACAACACAAGGTTTTTGGTTGAAGCAGGTTTCGTCATTGGTTTTATCAAATTTAGTAAGATTATATATATCTATATTACCATTTACATTTTTAACTCTAATTTCGTCAGCACTAACATAAACAACTTCGCCATCTTCTCTGGCAAGAGTTGTGTAGCCGCAGTCATGTGCAACTTTGGCCTCCATTCCTGTTCCAACAATTGGTGCTTCGCTGCGAAGAAGTGGCACTGCCTGACGTTGCATGTTTGCACCCATGAGGGCTCTGTTCGCCTCGTTGCTGTTAACAAAAGGAATTAAAGATGTTGCAACTGAGATGAATTGTCTTGGAGAAGCATCCACAAAGTCAACTTGGCTTGCTGGAACGTCCAAAGCGTAGTCTTTATGACGGCACATAACTCTTTTGTTAATAAATCTTCCTTCTTCATCAAGAGGCTCTGTTGCCTGAGCGATATATGCCTCATCCTCAACATCTGACATAAAGTATTCGCACTTGTCAGAAACTTTTCCTGTGGCCTTGTCAACTCTTCTGTAAGGTGTTTCAATGAAGCCATATTCATTTATTTTAGCGTAACTTGTAAGTGTGTTAACAAGTCCGATGGCCTGCCCTTCTGGGGTTTCAATAGGGCAAATTCTTCCATAGTTTGTGTAGTGAATATCACGAACTTCGGCATCTGCTCTTTCTTTCTTAATCCCACCAGGTCCAACAGCGGAAACACGGCGTTTTTGAGTTATTCCAGAAAGTGGGTTAACTTGGTCCATAAGTTGAGAAAGTTGGGACGATGCAACAAAGTCACGAAGTGCGCGGTTGATTGCTTTTGGATTGATGATTTGTCTTGGAGTAACCTCAGAAAGTTCTTTTCCTTGAAGGGTTTCTCTGATGTTTGCAACAAGTTTTGTTACGCCCGAACGGAAGTGGTCATAGAAAAGTTCTCCAACAGTGGCAATTCTCTTGTTTGAAAGGTGTTCAATTTTGTCTGTTTTGCAAATATCTTCCAAAACATCAAGATACATGCTCATTGATGCCAAAATGTCATCCATTGTAAGCGTCATAACCATAAGGTCTTTGGCGTGTTCTTTGATTGCTTGCATCCTCTTTTCTTTTGTTTTGTTGTCTTTCAAAATTTGAGCAAGCACAGGATAATAAACTTCTTCCAAAATTCCCAAACTCTTTTCATCGCATGGGAAAACGTCAGAAAGTTTAACGCGGTTGTTTCCTCTCATCAAATATTTTTTGTCTGTGAGTTGAATCCAAACTTCATTCACGCCGGAAGCCTTGATTTTTTGACAAATATCAGGCTCTGCAACTGTTCCTGCCTTGGCAATAAGTTCGCCGTCTGGAGAAACAACGTCCTCTGCCAAAATATGTCCCTCAATTCTTCTTGCAAGTGAAAGTTTTTTGTTTAAGTTGTATCTTCCAACTCTTGAAAGGTTATACCATTGGTCTGAGAAGAACCAAAGGTTCAAATAACTTCTTGTGGTTTCAGCAGAAGGAACATCAGCAGGGCGGGTTTTTCTTGCAAATTCCAAAAGCGCCTCTTCTTGTGTGTTTTGAGTTTCTTTTTCAAGCACGTTTTTGATAAGTCTGTGATTTCCAAAGAGTTTCAAAATTTCGTCAGCAGTGTAGCCAAAACATTTGAGGAAAAGTCCAAGTGTGATTTTGTGCTTTCTGTCAAGCACAACCTTCAAAACTTCGTTTGCCCCTTGTTCAAATTCAATATACATACCACGTTTTGGAATGATTTGCCCATGAAGAGTGGTGTTGTCTCTTTGCTTGTCGCGAACAAGATAATAGTTTGGTGATTTGATAATTTGATTTACCACAACTCTTTCAACGCCGTTGAAAATGAAAGAACAATCCTCAGTCATGTAAGGAATGTCGCCCAAGAACACAACATCTTCAACTGCTTGTCCAGTTTCCTCAACAACAAAGCGCGTTTTAACATTGAGTGGAATAGAATAAGTGGCACTTCTTCTTTTGCACTCTTTTTTTGTGTATTTTGGAACTTTGTCGATGACAGGTTCAAGAAAATATAATTTCGCCTTTCCAGAATAATCAACAACAGGCGAAAACTCATCAAGAACTTCCTTGATGCCATTATCAATAAAATCTTTGTAAGAATTGTTTTGAATTTCAAGCAATGGTGGAATGTCGATATAATCTTTGAGTTGAGCAAAGGTGTATCTTTCCGTTTTTCCAAATTTTTGTTTTTTCATGAATGTGGACATAGGACTCTCCTTAAAAATTTTAAAAAAAGGCTTATGGCGTGTGTAAATAACCGCCAAAAAGCCTTATTTTAAGTTGTAAATGGCAAAAATTTTCAACATAGTGTCAATTAACCAATTTATTTTATCAAACTTTTAATAAAATGTCAACACTTTTTTAAAAAATTTTTGACAAATGTTAAATTTTTATACTCAGCTCTTAAATTCTGCTGCAATTCCAAACACAGAAAGGTAAACATCCAAGCCCGATTCGTTTAAGGTGAAATCCAAATTTGTTGCATATGTGGAGTCATTTGCATTGTAAATATTTTTGTTTACAGTTTTTGTGGTTGAAGTTGATGTGTGGTCAAGCGTTACCAAATCGCCAGATTTATTCGTTTTCAATGTCTCTGTCCAATCAACGCCATCCAAGAAGCTTTCAACATCTTTGAATGAGGATGCGCCCGAAATTATTGAATCTGTGTTTGAAATAACATGGTTGTTTGATTTGTCATTTTTGCCAAGAATTGCGCCTATATAATAGGAAGTGTTTTCACCTTGATAAATCAGCAGTTGAATTGAGCCCTCTATAACAAATTTGTTGTTCACAATTGCATCTGCTTCTTTGTTTGTTGCAGAAAGCACAATGTTTGATTGTTCTGCCACTTCACCAGCAAGTCCGCCAACGCCCGCTTGTGAAACAGCCAACCCCTTAACAGTTAAATTTGCAGAAACATCCAAATTGGAGAAGCTAACCGAGCCAGCACGCGACAAACTGATGAGTCCCACAACACCGCCAACAAATTCCGTTCCGGTGATTGAAATGTTATCAACAACAATGTTTGAAATAACAGCGTTTCCTGCAATTTGTCCAGCAAAACCGCCGATATATTTTATGCCTCTTCCGCCTTCATCAGAAGGTTTTGTTGAAGCCGTGCTTGCGATGATGCTTTGCGAAACATAAATGTTGTTTAAATTTCCCCCTTCCACAAGGCCAGCAAAGCCACCAACGGTTTTTGGAAGATAGGATGTGTTGTTAACTTCAAATGGATTATTGTTTGTTTGGTCTGAGCCATAAATGCTCACTCTTGAAATGTTTCCTCTTGTTTGTCCAACAAACAAACCAGCATAATCGTTGTAAGAAACAACTTTTGTTTCCTCAAAAATTGTAACGTCCATATCCGAAACTGTCACGCCATTGTCAACAAGCCCAAACATCAAGCCCGGTCTTGCGGCAGAAACGCGAATTTCAGTGCTAAGAGAAGAAAAATCAACTTTTCCTCTTCCACTTGCCACACCGATGATTGTGCCGGCATAAGAATAAGCCGAATAATTAGATGAGGTTGATTGAAAATCTTGTGTTCTCAAATTTTTCGCACGCACATATGCGCTTGAACTTATTGTTGAAACGTCATATTCTCCCGTTGCCAAGCCAATGATTCCGCCAACAATGTTCATTCCTTGAATAACAACATCACCTTCTGGCACAACATTAACATTATAAACTTTTCCGCCAACAAGCCTTCCCGCCAAAGTTCCAACAACAGAGGCGTTAGCGAAGTTAACTTCCTCTGGATTTATTGTGAGGTTCATAACCACGCCAATTGAGCCCGCATCACTTGAACTTCCAATTTCCGCAAACATTCCAGCAAAATTTTGTTGATTGCTTGAAACAAGTTTTATTCCGTCAATTTCCATGAAGTTGCCTTCCAAATATCCCAAAAATCTTGTTTGAGAAAGTTTGCTGTTGTCTGCCTCATCGTCATATTGGATGTCTGAAATAAATCTATAATAAGCCTTATTTACGTTAACAGAATTGTTTTGTCTTAAAACATAATTTTCAAAATCAGAAGGGCTTGAAATTGTGATTGGATTGTGAATTTCCCCAAGTGGCTCACAAACAGATGAATCATAAACATAGTTATAAACAACATTTTCCGCATTCGTTTCTGGGTCAACAACTGTTTCAACGCTCTCAAGATTTCTTTGTGAGAAAGCAATTAGGTTTGCAGCAACAAGTTCCAGCCTTTTTGTGTTGAATTTTGCCTCGCCAAACTCTGGCGATGAAGCATTTGTTTCATCATTATAGAACCAAACTGCATTTACACCTTTTCGAGTTTGATAGTTGTATTTTTCAAATAAGGTTGCAAAATCGTCATCTTCCCCTTCCAATTCAAATTCTTTAAGTTTTAAAGGTTTGATTATTGCGTTAGGGTCATTTTCAAGATTTCCAATGTTTTCATTAACGCCCTCATCTTGCAAGAAATAGCAATTTGTAATGCTGCCGCCTTCATCATCTCCGTCTGCAAGGTCATTCATGCCGGCAAAGCCATAGCCCGAGTCGTTTCTGTTGATAAGCACGCTCCAAGAAATGCACCTGTCAATCTCGCCAGAGTTGGTTAATGTGAAGCCTGCAACATAAGAGCCATTGCCTTCCATGTTTATGTTTGTGTAACAATCTGTCACAGTTCCAGAGTTGTCATAAACAAAGCCCGCAATATTATTGTTTGCTTTCAGTGCGTTTTCCTTGCCACTATAATAGGTTGTGGAAGGGTCAAAGTCTCCGCTCACATAGGAGGTGTAGATTTCGCCAGTGTTTTCAATAACAAAGCCTGCTGTAAGTTCGCTTGTTCCGGTTGAATAGTTTTCAAGACTACCACCTCTGTAATAAGAACTTGCAATCTTTCCGGAATTTATGCCAACAAAGCCCGTCAAATTGACATTTGCAAATATGTCCAAGTCTGAACGCGAATTTGTTATCATGCCCGAGTTGTTTGCCGCAACAGAGGAAACATAAGAGCCCGCTGCAGTTCCTTCGCCACGATAAATAACTGACAAGGATTTGCCGTTTGATTTGATATTTGCATTGGTGATAATGCCTTCATTAAAGGCTGTCACAAGCCCAACATTATAGGTGTCCAAAGCAACATAGATTGTCACATTTGAGGTTAAACTGATTGTCACATTTTTAATCACACAGTCTTCCCTCACATTTGCAAAAAGTCCAATTTCTGCAAGTGTTTCCATGTTATATTCGCCGCCCATAAAAATTTCATGACCATTTCCGTCAAAGCCTGCAATTTGAGCGGTTATAGGAGAGAACTGTTCGATGTTTTCCTTGTTTGCTTGCTCATCATTCGTCAAAGTGATATCTTTCAAAAGAATATACCATTGCCCTGCCGCCATGTTCATAAATTCCTCAATTTTTTCTATTGGAAGAGGGCTTTCCTCTGTGCTTTGCTCGTTAACATCGAAAGAAAATTCTGTGTAAAATCTTTCAGATGCAATTGGCGTTGGGCTGTAAATGTAGCCGCCGCTTTCCATTATATAATATCCCAAAACTGAAAAATGATAAGCGCCAAGTTCATGATTGTAAACTCTCAGTGGCGTGATTGTAAGTCCGTCAGCCAAGAAATAATTTGACCTATAAATTTCAGTGAGTTGCCCCAAATAAACATCTGGCAAGCCAACTTCATGAGCAGTCCAAACCACATGATTTGTCATTTGTGTCACAAAATTGTTAACACTTTGAGCAACGCTGGTGTTGGCTGTGTCATATTCTATAAAGTTTGCGATTGAAAGTTCAAGCCTATAAGGATTTCCAATGGTTGTTGAAATCACTCCGTCAACCATTCCAACAATCAAATCCTCGTTTACACCTTCGGAATAGTTGTAATTCATAACAAAATCCATAACACAAAGTTCCATCTCGTGCTCGGAATTAATTCTCACATTGTCCACAATTTTGTAAGCGGTTGTGGTGATTGTAACATAAAGTCCGGGATAGCCTTGAGGATAAACAATGCTGTTTGGCGTGATTTGCAGTCTTAATGCCCCGTTGTTATTAACAATTTTAGCAACATTTTGATTTGACGATGTGATTGTTATTTGGTTTTCCTCAAAGCCAAAAGAGTTTAAAACCAAATTGTATTCAAGCCCGCGCGCAACATAATAAACATTGTCGATTGCATCCTTGCTTGCAAATTCAAGCCTTGCATAACTGCCAAGTTTGGTGTAATACATTCTTTCTTCAGTTATTGTGTCTTTATCCTCGCCATAAGTAACAGAAACATCAAAGCCAACAGGCACTTTGTCCATAACATTGCTTGCAGGCATAATGTAAGAAATGTAAATCTTTCCGCGATAACACTCTTCCCCTGCGGTGCTCAAACTATTTAAAAAGTTTATCATTTGTTTGTAAGTGAATGTCAGCGCGCCATTTTTATAAATTCCAAAGTTTGGAACAGGCTGATATGTCACACTCTTGTTTTCATCAACTGTTTCATAGGCAAAGGAAAGCGATATTTCCGTTGCGCCCTCATTATAGTTTGCTTCATTGTTTGAAATTGTGAAGGTGTCAAACACTGCTTCAACAGGGTCAAGCGTGATTTCCAAAAGCCCTCTTTGTGATGGAACAACAACTTCCGCTGTGGTTGAAACATCGTTGATGCTTGAATAGTTGTTAATTCCAATAAATTTCAATTCTGCTTCATCAAGGAAAATTCTTGTGGTGCACCAAACCGCTCTGCCATTATCATCAAAAGTGCTTGACCTAAATTCCAAAATGTATTCGCCATAAATTGGCTCGCTGTATCTGTTTTTATACGCCTGACTATTCTTATTCACGCCACACACAAAACTGTAAACATTTATGCTGTTTTCGTCTTTTGTGAATGTAAAGTCAAACAAGTCATTTGCATCATCGTTCAAATAAGACAAATAATCATCAAAGTTGTTGTTGCTTTCACTCAATCTCTTTTGTATTGGTGTTTGTTGCCCTTTCTCAACCACTTTTGTAACTCTGTAGTAAATTCGTTCATCTTTATTTGTGGAATCAACGCTAACTGTGTCCTCAAAGGTTTGATTTGTCACAATTCTGTGCATTGTTGAGCCGGTGTAAATTCTTTGAGCGCTTTCTCTGTAAGTCAATTTTAAGTTGTTTAATGCTGAACCGTCCAATTCAAAATAATAGCGAACGCCGTCAATCTCAATTTGAAGAATAGGTTTAAGACTGTATGTGTCAACAGCATTAGCACTTGGAGTTTTAACCTTATAGAACACAACTGTTTGTCCGTCAACTTGTGATTTTGAGAATGTGCCACCATCCTTAGGGCTCACACTCACAGTCAAATCAGTATTTGGATTTAAAACATAGTTTTTGCTCTTATAGTTCAAAATTCCATCATCAGAAATGTTAAATTTGTCGCTTTCATTATAACTGTAATTTGGCACAAGATACAACTTGGAATTTTTGTTTCCTCTAAGTGTGTAAGTGGAGTCGCCATTCAAATTTTCGCTGTTTAGGCTGTTCTCTGCAAAGAACAAAGAGGATTGTATGTTTTTGTTAAAGTAATTCACAACAAAAATGTAAATTGTTTTCGCTTTAACAACATTAAGTATGCTTGAAACAGTGATTTTTGCAAGCCCGGTGTTTTTAACTGTGATGTTTGCATTTGCATCAATATTCAAAATGCTGGATGCGGTTGAAATTGTGATGTCTGTGTCCACTTCAACTTCCCCGCCATCACCTGCTGGCTTCAATGGATGGAAGTTTGAATTGGTTGAAAAATAGTTCAAATCGTTTATTTCATCCTGCGCAAAAGAAAACTTGTTTGAATCACTTTCTTCCAAAGCTTTCTGCACTGAGAAATAATACATGAAATACACTTCAACGTTGTTGTCACTTCCACCATTCATTTTGAATGGACTGTCATTTCCAATGGTGAGTTCAACAGTCTTTTGGGCAAATGTGTATGATGCACTGTAAAAATAATCTCCATTATATTTGTTGACAATCAATATGTCGCCATAATAGAAGCCCGTTTGCATGTCGTGCACATCCAAATTTGTGTTTCCGCCTTCTTTGTCAATTTTTCTTAATTCTCTTGAAAGGTAAGAGCCTGTTTTAAACACAAATACGCGATATGCTCTTCCGTTTATATAGGCGTTTCCAATAATCCCAGCCAAAATAAGTTTGTCTTCTTCGCTTTCCGCACTTTCAAGAGCCTCTTCTAAATTTTTGCTTGTTTGCCTAATTATCATTGAACTTTCAAAAACGCCAGCCCCCGCATCAATTGCCTCAATGGTGTTTGCATCAGCAGCATCTTCTGTTGAGCCTGCTGTGGTGCTTGAAAAATACACACTTTTCCTTTGCGTGTTGGCATATCCATCCGCGCCCACAACCGCACCAACATAGTCAGTTCCTCTTAAAAATGTTCTGATTGTGTTGTTTGAAATGAAAATATCTTCTCTCTCACTTGTTGTTGCCGCAATTCCGGCAATTCCGCCAACGCCACCATTCTTTATATTTTCTGTGGTTGTATCATTGCTTGGAGCGCGAGAAATATTCCTTGCATCAATCGTTCCGCCAACAAGCAAATTGTCAAATCTGAAAGAAGGTTGGTCATTTTCATCAATCCCTTCCTCCTTTGGAAGCAACAAGCCCGTTTGAACATAACTCATAACGCCCGCAATGCCACCAGCATAAACATCCCCACCAACATATCCATTGCCTTGTCCAGAAACATTTATAAGTGTGTATGCAGCATATTTCCCATAGCCAAAAAGGATTACACCGTCATCCTTAACAGAATATATGTTTGAATTTGTTGCGCCAACAACTCCTCCCGCATAAACATTTCCATTTTCGGTTGTTATGTTCACATAATCCTTGAAGAAAGCAATTGTTTTTGGTGTTTGCCCCGAAAAATCTTCGGCATCACGGAGTGGCAAATAATATTTTGTGTTGTTTATGGTTATTATTTTAAACTTAATATTGTTTCCAGCCACGTCAACAACATAGCCATTTTCGTCAACATAATATTTATACTCAATTTCATTTACAGTTTCATTAAAATATTTTTTCTCGTCCTCTTCCTTTAATTCTCCACTATATTTTCTATAATAATTCTCAACATTATATTTTGAAAAATCTTGAACAATTTCGCCGCCAATTAGGTTGTTTGATTTTGTTGAAGAATAACTAACCCCCGCAACAACACCAAAGTAAACAGAGCCATTTCCTCCAACAATGCTTGAAGGATTGGAAAATTTATCAATAGTAACGCCAACGTTCACAAGATTTCCTTGATTTATCGCTGTAAGCAGTCCAATATAAGATGTTTGGCTTGCAGTCAAATTGTCAAATCTGCCAGAAAATGCCACATTCTCAATAGAAGGCAAAATATATAACACTTTCACATCTCCAACAGTGTCTGTCTCGCCATCTCGTGCATTTATCTTTGCAAAAAGCCCGGCATAAAGTTTTCCGCCAATTTCTTTGCTGAAATGCCTGTTGCCAATTATGATGTCTGTGATTGCCGCATCGGAAGTTGAGCCAACTATTGTTCCGCTGAAACCAACAATTTCGTCTCCAATTATGCCAATTGGTGTGGCAATATTAACTGCCCCCATGCTTATTGTTTCTCTCAATTCATAGTGGCTTTTAAGAGTTGTTTCATTTTTTCCAATATCAATAACATCTTGTGCCGACCTTAAAAGATATGGATTCAACCTTGATCCATTTCTATAATGAATGTTAAAGCAAACAGGATTTTGTGACGAAGAAAGTGAAGTGTAAGATGTTCCCCACTCGGCTGGATAGATGTAAAGTTTTCCACTCAAATCATCATTTATGCCAATTATTTCGTCTTGGTGGCTTTTGAAGAAGTTTTCAACAGAAAGTAAAATTGTGTAAACTCCATTATTCTTTTGGCTGCTGTCAATGGTCCATGAGAGCATGGAGCTGCTGTATTCGTTATACACCGTTGGGATAAATTCCACTCGAATGGAGTTGTTTGTTGCATAGATTGGAGTTGTTAAAACACCCACAGATTGAGAAAGGTGTTCATTTGTGAAGTCAATATTTTCCGTTCCGGAAGCACGAGAAATGCTTCTAACCTTAATATACTCCTGAGGAATGATGGTTGCATCATATCTTTTTGTGGAGTTTGGCTGCCTCAAATAAGCGCTAATAACAAATGGAGGTGGAGTGAATTGTGTTCCCTCATTGAAGTTTGGAGAATATTTAAATTCCAAAGTTTCCGGATTGAAAGATGCCCCGTTTAAAAGAAATTCGTTTGTAAATTCATTTTGTCTTGCAAATTCAACTGTGTATTCAACGGTTCCATTCTCTTCTTGAACAGTGTAGTTTTCTCTTTCAGGCAAATAGAACATAAGTCCGTTTGTAACATTAAAAATAACATCTCTGGTTATATGGGTGCCATTTTTTATTTGTGTAATTCTCATTTGAAAACTCAATTGTTCAAAAGAGCCGTCAGCTTGTGTTAAGGTGAAATATAAATATTCTTGACGATATTCCTCTTTAACATATTCAAGTTTAATAACGCTTTCACTGCCCGTTTTATCACTGTAGTAGAACAATCCATCTTCGGCTTCCTGTCCCTCAAAGGAGTTGAAAATGGTTGATATAGAATCCCCATCCAAAGTGTATCTATAAAAATTGTAAGAGTTGCTGTTATATGCATAAGGTGTCAATGTCACAGACGAAACAGTGCCCGTTCCATAATAAACAATGTTTTCTAAGGCATAATTGTCCCCATTTTTAAGATAGAACTCAGAGATAAGCGAATATGAACTTACATTCACAGTAAATTCAATCACTTTTCTAATTGCCATAAATTTGTATTGCGTGTCTAGGGTTTGCCCTTCAATTTGAAATTTAAGTGTTGCCAAGCCATTTGATTTGGTGGTGAGAACAAAAGTCCAATCCGTCCTGTTTGTGGAAACCCCAACAACATTGGTTGGGCTTGGTGCAACAATGGATGTGTAATTTCCTTTAAACGTGAAGGATGCCGTGCTTCCAAAATAAACCTCGTCTTTTGTTGAAGCATTCAAAATTTCCATGTCCACCACATCTTGAATATGTGAATTTTCGTCACTTGATGAAAATTCCGCTTTTGTAACCGAGCTGTTTCCCGTGCTTGTAAATTGGAATGCAGTGGTTTCTTCTTTTAAAAAGTATGAACAATGGAAAATCAAACCTTTAAACGCCGTTCCGTTGTCAAGATAAAAATCATAAACCCCCGTGCCAAGCCTCAAAGGCGTTATTTGCAAATTTAGCCAATATTCCACTTGCCCTTCTTCATGCTTTGCAGCGGAATTTTTAGTTTTTATTGTTGTGAAATTTAATACGTTTGTGCCATTTTTAAATTCAACTCTAACATCTTTAAAATCAGCATTTGCAAACAAAACTGAGCTGAAATCAACATTTCTTTCTTCAAAATCAACATACAATTCTCTGTTTTGATAGCCGTCAATTTTAATTTCGCTTGCACCCGAAACAACTTGCACTGTGAAAGTGTTAACAATTTCAGACACAACTTCGCCCGCCTGATAAATTATTCCATTTTGCCCGCCCTTGCTTACAGCGTGAATGGTGAAATTCAAATCGCCCTCAGCAGTTAAACTTTTGGCTCTTACTTTAAACTCGCCTTCCCAATTTGAAAGCAAATTGTTTGGACTATTATATATTCCTAAACTTGTGCCACCAATTGCAGCATCCAAGTCGTCATCAACTTCAAACCAAAGCCCGTCAACATTTGGCATTGTGCCAAAGTTTGAAATAACATCAATCGAAAAGTAAACATATCCATTTGGATAAATTTTGTCATCATAAACATTATAAACTTGCAAAACGGCGTCACTTTGCCCATTGATGCGAATTTCCTCTGGTGCAATCATAATTTTAACCTTAAAGTTTTGTTTGGTGTTCACACTGTCATCGCCAAAAACTTGTTTTGCAACTTCATAAAAAATATTCAGCCCAACATTCACTTCGTTTTGTTTTTGTGAACTTTGCGAAATTTTCCAATAAGAAACCACAATTCCGTCTTCGTTTGGCTCATCGCCGATTGCTGGCGTTGGATAAAATCTGTCAAAGTCCACCAAATTGCTTGTTTGAATTTTGTTTATTGTGATTGGTGTGTCAACAGAAATGCCAGCCATCTCCACTTTCACAATATAGTCTGTCATCATAAGATTATTAGGAACAATCAAAATTTCTTTTTCGTCTGATGTTATCTCTTGAAAATCAAGTGTATCAATGGTTTGAGAACTTGTTTTCATGTCAATATATGCGCCATAAAACTTAACATCCAAACTTGGCAAAATATTCACAGAAACAATTTCGGCTATAACATCAGCATCATCTAAAGATGGCTCATAAATTGCCAAAACTTTAAACTTGCTTTGCTTAACAAACAGTTGGTCAGTAATTGAAATTGTTATGTTTTCTGTTCCGTTAAGTGAGAACAACAATTTTTGTTCGCCATCAACATCATTAAGTTCCGCCCTGTCAAATGCAGTTAAATTAACATTCACATCATTTCGTGAAGTGCTTATATTGTTTGTGAGAGTTGCCGTTCCTTGTTTTCTTTCTTCGTCAACACTAAAATTTTTCACATAAGGCAAGCCATCAATGTCATCAAAGGCGCTTTCCTTTTCAATTAAATAAAACAACGTGTCTTTTTCTGTTGTGTTGCTGTCGAAATTGAAAATGCTTGAATCTGGCACAAAAGCAGTGCCCTTTTTCCCTTCTTCACCCTGTTGTCCGCCAGAAACATAAAGCGTTTCCCCACCATAAGTCATGGCTGTGGAATACTGCTTAACATTAACATTCACAACGCTCTCTTTTGCGCCTTCCAAAGTTTTCACAACAAGTTGAGAAGTTCCACCGCTTACAGCAGTCACTGTAACACGGATTTTTGTGTCAGAAATTGTTTGATAGGTTGCGCTAAACACATTTTGTTGCCCGCGCTCTTGAATTTGAATTTTGTTGCTGAAGCCTTTTTGATAGCCATTTATGGTAAATTCCACATCTTTTGAACCTTTAGCATCGTCACCAACAACAAGATTTATCCCTTCTGGGCAATCATTGGTTAAGTAAATTTTGCTGTAATCCACACCGCAGCCAGCAATAAAGAAACCTGCAAACAACATTGCAAATACGCCAACAAGTGCTATAAGTGTGTTTCTTACAACTTTTGCCATACTTCTCCTTAGTTGAATAATTGTTTCACATAATCAAGTGCGGTGATTTGCACCGTTGTTCTTGAGGTTGGCCCCGTGATTAAGAATGCTTGACCAACGCCGGCAGTAACGATTGAGTTCTGCTCCTCCTCATTGATACCTCCCGACTTTTCATAAAGCTGAACAAGGTCATTGATATCACTTGGAGAAAGCGAGAAAATAAGTGAATATTGACAGGCGTTAATAACCGCAGTTGACTGTCTCTTAATTTCATCCGAGCCAACAAAGTCGGAAATATTTTGCGTGATGACAATTTGCATACCGCCATATTTTCTGATACGTTTTGCCATTTGCGCCATGAAGTCCAAAGCGATTGGATATTTTGGATTGATGAAGATGTGCGCCTCATCCACCGCAATAATAATTTTTCTGTTTTTACGATATTTTCTGTTGAAGTCTTTATTATTAATGATTTCGTTGTTCAAATATCTAAACACCAAAAGCATCTGTGCATTTGTGACTTGTGCGTTGTTTCCGGCAACCAAAGATTGAAAGTTGAAAGTAACAAAGTTTTCATTTGTTTCAATGGAAGTTGGCCCGTTCCAAAGCGAGCTGTTACGCCCACCCGTTGCAAACTTTTTGATGTAGGTTTCAACCGTCATAAGGTTTCTTAAAGTGAAGTCATCTTTTGCAGTTTTAATTCTTTCCAAAATAAGATTGTAAAGGTCGTCAAAAGTTGGATAGTCCTCAGGCTTCAACTTTGCCAATTTTGTTCTATAATCAATGTTATGCTTTTTATACATATCAATTATAAGCGAGTTTAAAACTTCAAATGCATCCGCGTTGATGCCTTCCAAAATAACTCTGAAAAACTGCTCCAAGAACTGTAAGTGTTGCGAGAAACTGTCGTCTGCAACCTCAACTTTTGGCTCTTTTTCAATCAAACGCCCAAAATCATCATACTCTTCTTCCTCTTCCTCCTCATCGTCCTCAGATGCTTCCAAAGATGAAATAACGTGGAATGGATTGATTATTCCGTGAGTTGATGAGCCAACATCAATAAACTTTCCTCCCAAATTTTTGGTTAGGTCTTGATATTCATTTTCTGGGTCAAGAATAAAAATCTTACAGTTGTCGGCCGCAAAGTTTGTAAGCAGAGTTTTTGTTGCATAACTCTTACCAGAACCAGATTTTCCAATAACCATCATGTTGGAGTTAACTCTTTCGCGGTCACGCTTAAAGAAGTCAACAAACACAGGATATTCGTTGTCGCCGATGTAAATTCCATTTGGGTCTTGCAAGGAGTTGGATATAAATGGGAAAGTTGCCGCAAGTGTTGAAGTTGGAATGCCACGCAAACTGTTTTTCACGCTGTCTCTTTTTGAAATGTTTGAAGAAATAAATCCATCAATTTGTCTTGAAAAAAGTTCGGAAAATTTAAACCCTTGCTGCTTCAACATGGCGCGCACATCTTTCTTGGATGCATCTTCGGCAACAAGAAAAGTGTTCACATTATAAAGTTGTTGGTTGTTATTTTTCAAGTTCGCCAAAAGCTCTTTCAAAGTGTCAACGTGAGTTTGAAGTTCAATTTGCGTTGAGCTTCTTCCCGCTTTATAAAGTTTTGTTTCCATTTCCATGATGGCCTTATCAATTTGCTTTTCAGAGTCCAATTTAGGAATTGGATTAAATTTCATATGCACTCTTGTTCTGTCCAAAAGGAAAAATTGTGCACCCCATGCGTTTCCAACTTGCAAAGGATAGTCCACCAAATTGAAGCATCGATAACATGTGTCGTCAACAAAGAAACGCCCAATATTAAAGCGAATTTTGTCTGGCAAAGCCCAATTAAGATGTTCTGTGATTGGCAAAACGTCCAAATCTCTTTCATCAAAATCCTTTCCAAGTGTGGATTTTAGGAAAACCATAAGGTCATTGCCTGTTACAAGTTGTGCGTTGATTGGGTTGAGGGAAGATGCCATTGCGGAAATCATGCCGCGTGTGGTGTTCTCCAAAATTTCCATATCTTTGTCATAAACAACAACATAAAAGTGGTCTTTATAAACTTTTGTTTGTCTGTTCATGAACTCATACAAAGAAACCCTTTCTTCAAAAATTGGGGAGCGCGCATCAATTTCATCTTGTGTGATTTGCCCGTCATATTGCATGTCATAAAGCACGTCATATTTTGCATTTTCATTGTGTATGTATCTGTCCAAAATCATTGGCTTTGAAATTTTGATAATTGAACAAGTTTGGTCAATGTTCAATCTTCTCAAAGCATTGGCAAAACTTTCAATAACGTTGTCTTGATAATATTCCGTTAAAAGTGTGAAAAACATTGGTTGAATTTCAATAACCTGTGCATAGTAAATTCCAAAGTTGATGAATCTGTCTTGATAAACCCCTTCAAAAGGAATCATCTCTTTTATTGCAGCTTTTGAATTTTCATCGTCCCCCTTGCCCTTAACAAACTTTTTCTTTTGGGCGGAATATCTCAAAAGGAAAACAAGCGTGTTGTAAAATCTCACATCATCTGCAAGTTTAAAAAACATTGAAACGGCAATGATGCACCACGCAATGCCAATCCAAATATGTAATTCAAAATTTGCCAAAAACAAAAGAATTGCAATCGCAGCGAAAATGAAACCTAAGATAAGGTCAAGCCCTGTGACGCCTCTAACAAACTCTGCTCTAACTTTGGTTCTTCGGGGAATAACTCTAACCATAACAACCTCTCGTGATTATGATACTACAAACCGCAGCAAAAATACAAATAAATTCGACAAAAAACCAAAATAAATATTTTAATAATATATATTTACAAATTTATTCGAAACGACTAAAACTCACAAAAACAAAGAGAGAAAATATTTTTTCGATTTATTTTTCAATATTTTTTTAAAAAAAGTTAAAAAAATAATAAAAAAATGCAAAAAAAGTAATAAAAAACACATTTTTTTGCAATTTTTTGCTATTTTTTAACAATTTTCGATTTTATCTTTTTATTGCAAAGAACAACTGATTTAACTTATTATGTCTCTTCGCCTTCTCAACAACAGCTTTTGTTATAACCTCATTTTTCAAAACAATCTTTTCGTTGTTATAGCCAAAAATGTCCTCACAACAAATTTTCCCTATATAAAAGTTTGCCGACAAGTTTATTTTCTCCGGACTTGTCACTGTGTTTGTCTGTGCTGTTTGAATGGACACCACCTCATCGGAAAGCGTTCTTGGAAATGCCCTTTGCAAAGCTTTTTTCTTTTTTTTCATTTGAATAAAAACAACATCTTCCCCAACATCGCTCACAAACTTTGCCAAAACTTCGCATTTGTCGGTTATGATTTTTGTCATCTTTTCTTTTTGAAATTCAAGCCTTAAAACACAGCCATAGTTGTTGCAATTTTCATCCAAAACTTTCTTTCCCAGCAAACTGCTTGTTCTCTGGGCGGTGAATTGCAAAACACTGCTGTCGGCAATAACGATATATTCGCGGTTGCACATAAGCACATCTTCACTCCTAACAAAAAACTCGCTTTCGCTCTCTTCGTCAACCACATAATATCCAACTTTTTTCATAGATGAAAAATCAAGCGCAACATCCAGCACATACCCCACGCATTTGCCAGCACTCTTGTCCAAGACAATTTTTGAAATGTTATCCATCAGTCCTCCGCCTATTATTGTGATATGTTTGCAGCACAAAATTTATGACAAACATTCTTGGCAGTTGACAAACCCTTGTCAAAGTGTTAAAATATGCTTTGCGAGGTGAAAAATGAAAAAAACAAAATTGGTCAAAAAACCATACACAAAGGAAATGACAATAGGTGAAATATTAAAAAGCAATCCAAATTTGGAAGAAGTTTTCTTGGGATTTGGGATGCATTGCGTTGCTTGCCCTGTCAGCCAAATGGAAACGGTTGAAGAAGCAAGCGTTGTGCATGGCGTTGATGTGGAGTTTCTTCTAAAAAAATTGAACGAAGCTTAAAGAAACTGCAATAAAGCAGTTTTTTTATTTATTTAAAAATTGACTATTGACAACAAAATGCAACAATGTTATAATCACCATATAAAAGGAGAAAAACATGGACGAAACATTTAAAGAAATTCCAAATGAAATAATACTTTTGTCTTATTATCAAGCATACCGCCAAGTTTACGGTTATTTTGGAAAATTTAATGCGCCAACACTCTACTATCTTCCACACGGAATCCCAAATTTGTTTGAGTATCTTTTAAACACAAAAAAGCAGTTTGAAATTTACAACAATCTTTGCGGCGTGCAAAATGAAAGGGTTGAAAAGAAAATACAATTCTGCGAATCCTTTCATGGTTCTTTGGCGGAAGAGTTTGAAAAATTGGAAGCAATCGACAAAGAATATGATGCAAAACACCACAAACTTCAAAAACTTTGGAACTTTGTTACTTCTTTCAACAGCAATTTAAAGAAAAATTCAAATGAAGCCAATATGAGAATATTTCAAGAAGGAAAACCAATAGGCAGAACCTTTGTGGATGACCATATATTTGCATCAAAAAATTTGGTGTTTGGAATTCATAAAAGAGATTGGGGAGATGAACTCAGAGTTGCTTACACAGAAAACGATAAACAAACATATGACAATCTGTTTGGCAAAACAAATTCAAAAACAAAAATTTAAAAAAAACTGCAATAAAACAGTTTTTTTTGTTAATTTAAAGCATTTTTTATCACTTTTTTCAACTTTTCAGCATTTTCTTTGTCTTTTGTGTTAAAAAGTATTTCATTTTTCTTTATTTCAATAGGCTTGTTTAAAAGGTCGCTTTTGTTCAAAATAACAAGGCGATTTTTTGTTGCCCCAAGTTCATCCAAAATGTCATTTGTGATTTTGATATTCTTTTTATAAAAAGCATCGGAAACATCAACAACATGCAAAATCAAATCTGCATTCTTCACTTCCTCCAAAGTGGAAGAAAAACTCTCAACAAGTTCGTGTGGCAGTTTGCTGATAAATCCAACCGTGTCAGTTAAAAGGCAAAATTCGCCGCCATCCAAATACAACCTTCTGCTTGTGGTGTCCAGCGTTGCAAAAAGTTTGTCATCGGCATATATGCTCTCTTTTGTTAACATATTGAAAATTGAACTTTTGCCCGCATTGGTGTATCCGCCCAAAACCACACTTTTAATTCCACCTTTTTGGCGCAAAAGTTTGTTTTGATTGCGGCTGTTTTTAATCTTTTCAATTTCCGCTTGAAGTGAAACAATTTCTTTTTCAAGTTTTCGGCGGTCTAATTCCAATTTGGTTTCGCCCGGCCCACGCATGCCTGCCCCCTTGCCACCAAATCTGCCCGCACTGCCCTGCAAAGAAGAAAGTCGGGTTAAAAGATAGCGGTTTTGAGCAAGTTTAACCTCAATTTTTCCTTCGCTGGACTTTGCGTTCATGGCAAAAATGTCAATGATAAGCAAAATTCTGTCCAACACTTTAATTCCAAGTTCCTCAGACAAATTCCTCAGTTGTGAGCCCGTGAGTTTAAAGTCCACAACAAGGCAGTCACAAGGATTCTCAGCCAAATAATCCTTAACCTCTTGCAGTTTGCCGCTGCCCATAATGGTTCGCCTATTGAAAGCATCAAGGCTTTGGCTAAATATTTTTTCAACTTGCAAACCCGCTGAAAAACACAGCCTGCCAATTTCAGCAAACTGATAATCTTTGTCCTCATCTTTGCTTAGAGGGCAGAATATGATTGCTTTTTCAATTTCGTCTTTTGTTTCAAAAATCTGTTTCATATCAAAATATTAACAAAAAAATATGCAAAAAGTCAATTTTTTGCATATAAAAACGTTTTTTTTGATTTTTTATTCACTTTTTGTTAAAACTGAGCCATCTTTTGTGGAAATGATAACTGAATAATCTTTGCCATCAACATTGAAAATTGTAAAGCACCAATAGGTGTCATCAGGGTTGTTTTTTCTTTTGTCCAAAATTCTCAAATAGCATTCCCCGTTCAAAGTTGTAAACTTTTTCTTTTCCAATATTTTTCCTTCAAGTTCTCTGCTGGCAATTTCAATCGCTTTTTTGCTGTCCACTTCAAAGTCGTTGGAAACTGGATATAGGTTCACCTCTTCTCCAAAGGTGAGCGTAATCACCTCCTGCCCTGTGAGCTTTCTTTCCAAATCCACCATATAAGCGCCGTTGTTCAAGTTCAACAGAGCTTCAATTTCTTGCTGCTCGCCGTCAATTGAGAGCGTCACCTTTTTAATTTCGTCAGAGCTTGTTTGGTTTAGACTCAATGTTAAAAGACAAAAATCAACATTCTCGCCACTTTTGCCATCAACCTTATAATCTTTTTCTCTTTGCCCATAAGAAATTGAAGCAGTGAAGTTTTCGCTCTCCCCATAATAATAAACTTCCGTCACCTCGGACATGTTTTCTCGCACAAGTTTAAGTGTGTCAACGCCGCAGCCAAAGCACGTCACGCAAATTGCCGCAAGCAAACATCCTAAAAAAATTTTCTTTTTCATAAAACCTCCTAAAATTTTTGGACAATATAACAATATGTTTGTTTTTCCCTAAAAATGTGATAAAATAAGACAGCAAACACAATTTGGAGGAAAAATATGAAAAACTTAAATTTTTATTTTAAAGATTGTCTCAAAAATGGCTATTGCATTGGCGCCTACAATTTCAATAATTTGGAAACATTAAAAGGAATTTGCCTTGGCTGTCAAAAAACAAATTCCCCTGCCATTGTCGCTTTGAGCGAAGGCGCTTTTTCCTATTTGGGCGAAAATTTTATTAAAAACACTTTTGAAAGTGCAAAAAAGGAATATAAAATTCCACTTTTTTTGCATTTGGATCACGGAAAAAGTTTTGAAATTTGCAAAAAAGCAGTTGACTTGGGCTTTGACAGCGTTATGATTGATGCAAGCGCTTTGCCTTTTGAGGAGAACGTTAAACTCACAAAAAAAGTTGTCTCTTATGCCCACAAAAAAGGAGTTTTTGTTGAGGCAGAACTTGGCGTTTTGTCTGGCGTTGAGGACACTGTTAGCGCCGAAGAGGACCGTTTCACAAATCCTCAAAAAGCAAAAGAATTTGTTGAGAAAACAGGCTGCGACACTTTGGCTGTTTCAATCGGCACAAGTCATGGCGCTTACAAATATAAAGGCGAACAAAAAATCCACTTTGATGTTCTCAAAAAGATTGAGGCAGAAATTCCAAACACGCCTCTTGTCCTTCACGGAGCATCAAGCGTGCCACAAGAATATGTTGCAACAATAAATGAATTTGGCGGAAATATAAAAGGCGCAAACGGAACAAATGAGACCACACTCAAAACCCTTGCAACAAAGCACCACATTTTTAAGATTAACACCGACACCGACATACGCCTTTGCTACACAGCAACCCTGCGAAAATTTTTAAAAGAAAACCCTGATGTGTTCGACCCAAGAAAACCAAATGGAAAAATTATTGAAGAAATTTCAAAACTTATTGAGCACAAAAACAAAAAAGTTTTTATGAGTGAAAATAAAAAATAGCATCAAAAATGCTATTTTTTTTAATTTTTTTGCGTTTTTTTGCTATTTTTCATTATTTTTTATCATTTTTAATTCTAAACAAAGTTGTTGGCTCTGTTAGGGCAACATCAATTCTAAACCCCTCCCCTTCATTAAAGCCATGCGTTTCAAGAAGTTTTGTTATGTAAGAAAACGCAAATTCTGGCGAGTTGTTTTCTTTGCTTAAATGTGAAAGCACAATTTGTCTTGTGCCGGAGGAGACCAGCCTTTCAATCATCTCTTCACTTGCATCATTTGACAAATGCCCATTTTTGCCCGCAATTCGCATTCTTAAACTGAGAGGATATTTTTCACAATTCCTAAGCATGGAAATGTCATGATTTGCCTCCAAATAGACAAGTTGGCTGCCTTTTATTTTGTTGTAAATCTCATCAGTTGTGTGCCCCAAGTCTGTGACAATGCTTATTCTTTTGTCCCCTTCCGAAATTGAAAATCCAAAACATTTCACATCGTGCGGAACTTCAACAGGGTCAACCACCAAATCTTTAATTGCAAAAGTGCCGGTGAAGATTTTTTTGTTTTTATCAACAACTTTTTCAAGTTTGTCATACATGCCCGCCCAAACATCGTTGTGTGCAAACACGGGCAAATCGTATTTTTTGCTGAAAATGTTTATGCCCTTAATGTGGTCTGTGTGCTCATGCGTAACCACAATTCCGTCAAGTTGTTCGCCACTAATTCCAAGCAGCGAAAGCCTGTTTTCCGTTTCTTTGCATGAAAGACCATCATCCACGATTATGCGTGCATTTTCACTTTCAATATATGTCAAATTGCCGTCGCTGCCCGATGAAAGATTTATAACTCTCATATGCACATTTTA
This sequence comes from uncultured Clostridia bacterium, assembly GCA_947629895.1. The sequence goes on from CANRFP010000009.1 coordinate 24,154, forward strand.
ACACATTTTCAAATGAAAAGTCAACCACCAACAAATTATCAAAAAAATAAAAAAATAAGAAGCGATTAAACTTCTTATTTTCCGCCTTTCCCCTCTTCCGCTCTTTCAATTTCTTTATCAAAATGCTTTTCAAATGAGTCTATCTGAGCCGTCAATTCTTGATATGTTTTGTCATCAAAACGTCCAACAGTCTTTGCAAAACTTTTTGCTGATTTGTTGTTAAGTTCGCCAAAATTAAACGTTCCCGAAGAGAAGTGATGTAAAGTTGGAAAGATAATTTGTCTTACATACTCTGTGCAAACTTCTTTTGTCAGCCTTTCTTTTTCACTACTAGAAATAAGATTTGATGATTGGCAAAGTTCAAAGAAATCTTTTCCATAACCTCTATACAAAAACCTTATCCTTGTTAACCTTTCTTGCTCTGTCATGCCCTTTCTAAGAAAACATTGTAAATTTATTTTATCCATAATAACCTCCGCTTAATGTCTTTTTCATTCTATCATGTTTATTCCATCTTGTCAATACCCATTTTTGAAATTTATGCCATTTTTTTAATCAAAAAAGAGAAGTTTTCACTCCCCTTTTTCCAGCATCTTTTTCAAAAATTGTCCGGTGTAGCTTTTTTTGTTTTTGGCAATCTCTTCAGGCGTGCCTGTGGCAACAATCATTCCGCCTTCGTCGCCGCCTTCTGGCCCCATGTCAATGATGTAATCGGCGCATTTTATCACATCAAGATTGTGTTCGATAACCACAACCGAATTTCCTTTTCCAATCAATCTTTGCAAAATTTTGATAAGTTTTTTAACATCATATGAATGCAATCCTGTGGTTGGCTCATCTAAGATATACATCGTTTTGCCGGTGTCCTTTCTTGAAAGTTCTGTTGCCAACTTCACGCGCTGCGCCTCACCGCCCGAAAGCGTTGTGGCTGGCTGCCCAAGTTTGATGTAGGAAAGCCCAACATCATAAAGCGCCTGCATTT
>CANRFP010000010.1 GCA_947629895.1 uncultured Clostridia bacterium
TTGCAGTAAATTTGCAAGATTTTTGCAATGTGCCATTTTGTGTTATGTTTTTATCGTAAAATGTTGTATAATAATTTATGTTAAAAGAAAAGTGCCTAAACGCCTTTAAAATAGGGCAATTTGGCACTTTATAAAACGATATTAAATGATAAAATATGGTGCAAAAATGGGCAAAAACACCATTTTAAAGGGATTACTTCGGAACTTAGCGTGAGGGTTCGAATCCTTCTGGGAGCGCCATATCAAATAGTAAATTTTTTAACGCAAAGAAGGGGAGTATGAAACTTGAAATTTTGACTGGCGAAAATTTGTCAAAGGAAATCTATTTGCAAACATGGGAACTTGACAACAAGGTTTTTCAAGAAAAAGACAAGTTGTCCAAAGATGTGGAATTGAAATGGTTTGATTGGAGTCACCATTCTACAATTGTTTTGTGGGATAAAGAAAGCAATCAACTTATTGGATACATAACGCCATTTGCCTTTAATCACAAATTTGCAAGCGAATATATCGGTTCTCAAAAAGGATATAAAGAGGCAATCAAAAAATCATGTTTTGCAAAGATAAAAAAGGGTGCGATTGTAGATATTTATATATTTAGCACCGTTATAAAAGAGGAATTTAGAGATAAAAAATTGTCAGACAAAAGTGAACGCTTTGTCAACGAAAGTGCTTTCAAGATACTCAATGAGGCTTTGGTTGATTGGATTTGCGATCTAAAACGCAAAGGCGTGTCAATCAATTATGTTTTGGGAGAAAAAGTCAGTGCCAGCGGAGAAAAATATCTGCGCTCGCTTGATATGCAACCATGCACAGTTTTGAATGATGATGTAAAGTTTGCAAGACTGTTTTCTCCATCAATGTTTTGGAGATGTTCAAATGTGTCAAAGTTATACAAACTTTACAATGAGGAAGAGCAGCAAACTTTGTTTGACCAAACTCTTCTTGATGGACATGAATATTTGTCAATCAAAAACAACGTGCTTTATTACAAAGACATAAATTTGTTGGAATTGGTGGAAAAATATAAAGTGCCGCTGGAAGTTGCTTATATGCCAATGATAACGGAAAAAGTGAATTTTTTGAAGGATTTGTTTGTAAAAAACATTAAAAAATTCGATTATCATGGAAAATACAACTATGCATATGCAACAAAAGCAAATTATTACAGTGAAGTGGTGTTGTCGGCTTTGCAAGCAGTTGATATGTTGGAGACTTCCTCATCTTACGATGTGGGCATCATTTTGTTCCTTGCAAAGAAAAAAATAATCAAGCCAGGCTTTACGGTTATTTGCAATGGTTTTAAAAATGAAAGATATTTGTGGCATATAAAGCAGTTGTTGGAACTGAAAATCAATGTCATTCCTGTAATTGAAAACGAAAGGGAACTTCAACTTTTGGAACAACTTGACGATTTTAAAATAAATGTGGGAATAAGATACAACAGTGATTTTGAAGCAAGAATAATCAAAAACGATTTCAGTCATGAAGAGGAATTTGACAATCGTTTTGGCTTTGAAAAAGACAGTTTGTTTAAAATTGCAAAAAAAATTACCAGCCACAAAAATTTTTCTTTAAAATTGTTGCATTTCCATTTTGGCGGAACGATTCAAAATATAGACAATTACATAAAAGGTTTCAGCAACATTATGCAAGTCTATTGTGATTTAAAGAAAGAATATCCAGACCTTGAATATTTTGATTTTGGTGGGGGACTGCCTGTAAAATATTCTTTGGTATATAATTTTGATTACAATCAACTTGTTGAACAGATAATAAAAAGTGCAAAATTGGTGTGCAACAAAAATAAAACCGAACACCCTGATTTGATAGGAGAACATGGGCGCTTTACTGCTGCGGACCACAGTTTTTATATTTACAAAATTGACTTTGCGAAGAAAACAGGTGGCAAAGCCTGGTATATCTTAAATGGAAGTTTGATGAATATGACTCCTGATGTTTGGGGAATTCAACAAGACTTCACTATTTTGCCTGTAAATTTGTATGAAAACAAATGTATCCCTGTATGTTTGGGCGGCGAAACTTGTGACCCAGACGATAGATATTTTTTGAATGATAAAAATGTCAAATTGTTTCTGCCACAAATAAAAGAAAATCAAACATTGTATGTTGCAATATTCTCTATTGGTGCGTATCAAGAAATAATTTCAGGGATTGGTGGCTTGCACCATTGCTTAATCCCAGAAGGGAACGAACTTATTATTTATGATGAAAACAAAAAATACAAATACATAACCGCAAACAGCGCCACAGACACAAACAAAGCCTTGAATATTTTGGGCTATGATAAAAACAATTATATTAAACATTTTTTGAAAAAATAAACAAGTTGGTTGTGACAAGGTGATTTCTATATTTCTTTACAAAAAGCATGGCTATGATAAATAGACACATTTTAAATAAGAACCTTCGCCTTTATATTTTTTAGGTTTGGCGCAGGTCTTATTTTTCACAAAAAGATTGTTTAACATTCCAAAATACAAATGCCAAAGTTCATTGAAAAGTTGGCATTTTTCGACTCCATGTGTCAAGCATAAGATGTTTGAGTTTATGATTTGTTCAGAAACTGCCTTGAAATCTTCAATAATAATCGGCCCAATGTTTTGAGTTATTGACTTTTGAATTTTTTCCAAGACAGCAGAATAATTAACAAAAACGGGGACATTAAGTCGAAGATCATTTGTCAAATATCTCATTGTCTTTAAATGTTTAACAAAAATGTTTGAATTTTGTTTGTTATTTATGAGATTTTTTATTTCGTTTAAAGAATTAAAAACAATGTCTTGTTCTGAGATGTCGTGAAAGTCCTTGTCAATCTTTTTGAATTTTCCATAAAGTTTGTTTATCTGACGCAATTTAAAATAACGAAAATAGTCCAATCTGTTTCCCGCAGCATTGCCAAAACTTGTTAGAGAATCTGCTTTAAATCTTGCGTTATTAAAACTGCAAAGCAAATTTTTATTTAACGCCTTGCACAGATGCTCGTTGCTGTAACCAATAATCATATAGTCCCTTCCGTCCTGCTGGGAAAAGGATTGTTTCAAAAGTTGTTTTTTCTCCAAATAGTCAAACATCTGCCCATCAAAAATTTTGCCGCAGACAAGGTGATATAAAGAGATTTTTACATCTATATTTGGATAATAGGTTTCCAGAATTTGTTTGGAGTCTTTCAACCCACTTTCAATTTCTTTGAAATTGTCGTTCAAGTGCTTGTTTATGATCTGTTTTATAATTTTTAAATCTCTTGCGCCAAAAAATGGAAAGCCTAAATTAATTTTGTTATTTGTTAAGCAAACAGCCGAAACATTGGAAAGTAATTCAATTGCCCGTTCAAAGTCTTGGCTGTCACAGGACTTTAATTTTTTCTTCAATGACTCTTTATCATAAAAGTTCCCTGGCTTTTTGCTAAGAATGGATAGGATTTGTTTAGCAAATTTTTGTTCCATAACAAAACGAGGGTTATACTCATCGAAAGGACCTAAGTCATTATCAAAATAAAAAATATCCATATTTTTCATATTTTTATGTTAAACTTTTTCAACTTTTTTGTCAAATTGTTTTTTGGAATTGTCAAGTTGCTATTTATAAATACTATAAAAAGCAATAGTTGAAGCGCTGACAAGTTGTTTTCACAAGTGACTGAAATGGCGAAAAAATATCCAAATGTCACCGTTTTGAACTTGTTTGACAGCCCAATGTTTCAAAATGAAGATTTCAACGATTGCGACCACCTAAACTACAAGGGCGCGCGCAAATTGACGAAGTATTTGTGGGGTGAGATTGACAAAAAGAACAAAAAATAATATAATGACAATGTAGGAGAACAGAATGTCTTTAGACGAAATAGCACAACAATTTGAATTGAACGGCAGCAAAATTTTGAAAATCGAACCTTATGGCAATGGGCATATAAATGACACCTTTGTTGTAAAAACAGATAAAAAAAGATATATTTTGCAAAGAATAAACACAAATTTATTTAAAAAACCAGAAAAACTTATACATAATCATCTGCTTATCACAGATTATATAAAGAAAAATCATCCAGAAGAAAAAGTGTTGACACTTGTTCCAACAAAGAACAAGGATTTTTTGTCTAAAACTCCTTTGGGCTGTTTTAGAATGTTTGATTTTGTGGAAGACTCACTGAACTTCAACAGAATTTCTCCGCAACTCTTTGAAAAATCCGGCGAGATTTTTGGGAAATTCACAGCAAACTTAGACGGCTTTGACGCAACACAACTTTATGATGTTTTGCCAAACTTCCACGACACGCAAATGCGCTTTGAACAGTTTGAAAAGGCGCGCAAAAGGGATGTTTTAAATCGCGCAAAAGATTGTCAAAGAGAGATAGATTTTGTTTTAAGGCACAAGATGCTTGCACCAATATTCACGAAACTTTTGAAAAGCGGCGAACTTCCATATCGCGTCACCCACAACGACACAAAAATCAACAATCTTTTGTTTGACAAAAGTGGCGAAAGCGGCATTGTCATCGACTTTGACACAATCATGAAAGGTGCGGCGGGATTTGACTTTGGCGACTCCATTCGCTTTGGCGCAACAACCGCAAAAGAAGATGAAAAAAATCTTGACAGAGTGCATTTTGACCTTAATCTTTTCAAGGCATACACAAGGGGCTATTTGAAAAACATGGGGCCGCTTCTCACAAAAAAAGAAAAAGACACGCTGGCATTCAGCGCAATCTTAATCACATATGAATGCGGCATGAGATTTTTGACTGACCACCTTAACGGCGACACATATTTTAAAATTGACCACCCTTCTCACAACCTGGAACGCGCCCGCACACAGTTTAAACTTGCAAGTGACATGGAGAAAAACTTTGACAAAATGCAAAACACTGTCAAATATGAATGCGAGTTTGCCAAAAGCCGCTAAGCCTTGTAGTTGCGGCTTAGAAGCACAGTTTCCAAGTCTTCAGTTTTCTTCAAAAGGCTGGCAAAATAAAGCGTCAAAATCACGTGACTTTTTGTAAAAATTGTCTTCAAATTCATTTTAACATTTCTGACTCTTAAATTCTGTTTAAGAGTTTTTATTTCGCTTAAAATGATTGGCACAAAATTCAGCGCAATCACAATGACAATCACCATGTTGTCCGTGTTGACTTTGAAAAGTTTAAGCGGAAAGAGCATTTGGCTGATGCCAGTTGCAATTTGCACGGGGCTGAAAATATTTGAAAAAATAAAGGCAAAATTTGTGACAATCAAAATCTTCCAGCCCACAATCGCGCTTGAAACAACATCGTCAAAAATAAGGTTGAAAAGAAAGACAAAAACTGCAAAAAACAGAATTTTATACAAGTTTTTCAGCGTTTTTAGCACATTTATGCGAAAAATCACAAGCAAAAGCAAGTTGAACGCGGAAAATCCAATCAGCGCATATATGTTTGAAATCAAAAAAACGCAAAGAGAATAGGCTATGAAAAACAAGAGAAAAACAATCATTTCAGCCTCTCTTTTAAAACTTCCAAAAGTTTTTCATCGTCAATCGTTTCTGGATTTTGAAGTTGTTCAATCAGCGCAAGTTTCAGCGGAATGTAAAAACCAAGTTTTCGAAAATCGCTTAAATCCTTCAGCAACTCTTCCCTTTCTTTAAACGCCACAACTTCGCCGCCACTTAGGATGATTGTCCTGTCCGCATAGACAATCTCTTCAATCAGATTTGTCGTGAAAATCACCGTCACGCCTTGTTTTTTCAGCCTTTTGAAAATTCTGTATAACACCTGTTTTGTTGATGTGTCCAAATAGACGGATGCTTCATCAAAAATCATGACGCTTGGATGGATTGCAAGCATATTTGCAATCACAACTCTCTGCTTTTGCCCCGCTGAAAGTGAAAATGTTTCGCTTTGCGCAAAATCTTCCATTTCAACAAGTTTCAGCGCTTCATTTATGCGGCTGTCAAACTCTTCTTTTGGCACTTTGTAGTTTTTCAGCGTGAAGGCAATGTCGTCATACACCTTGTTGAAGATGATTTGATTGTCAGGATTTTGCAAAACGACGCCAATTTTTTGGTCGGTTTTCTTTTGTCCGTCAAAAAGAACACTCCCCTTTCGCGGCTTCAAAAGCCCCGCAATAATTTTGACAAGCGTGGTCTTGCCGTTGGCATTGTTGCCCGTTATCGCAACAATTTCGCCACTTTTTATCGTTAAATTCAAATTTTTTATCTCAAATTTTGGATATTTGAGATTTACATTCACAAGTTCTATCATTTTTTGTCCTCCCCTTTGTCGGAAGGCTTTTCGTCCGCGTCCACTTCTTCAACTTCGATATTTTTGTTGAAAAGTCTGTCATACATTCCCATTTTCTTAAATCCAAGATGCAAGAAAAAGATTGTCACAATTTGAATAGGCAACATCACAAGTTCTTTGACAAGGCGAGTTGGCAAAATCGCAATCAGCGCCTTTTTTGTTGTTATATAAATCCACAGACTGTTTAAAAGCCCGTTGCAGAGCGCGATAACAAGAAGCGTGCTTATGGAGAGCATCATCAAAAACTTTTTGTAGGACATATCCTTTTTGTATCTTAGAAAAATTCCATATATAAAGCCCGACAGCGTTGCCGAAATCGTGTAGCCCACAAAATAGGCGCCAAACGGGAACAGCAGCGCCCCGATCAAGTCCGCAAGCCCCGCCACAAGCATCGTCCACCATGGCCCAAGCAAGACTGCGCACAACATTATTGGAATGTATGAAAAAGAAATGACTATGATAGGTGTTTTAACGGACAAAAATCTACTCAAAACAATTGTTGCTGCAAGCATAAGCGCAGCAATTATCACTTTTTTCAAATTCGACATATTTAAACTCCTTTTATTAAAACTAACAAAAGTCTATATCTCGAACTTCAACCTTTTAAAAATCAAAACTTTACACTTTCTCATAGGCGTAAACCTCTTAAACATATATATTATATTCCTTTGAAATTGCAATGTCAAATTTTTACGCTGTCAATATTTGACAAAAAACGAAGATTTATGATATAAAATAAATGGAGGTTAAAAATGTTTCACAATTTAAAAGATACAATTTTAAAACTTAATGCGGATGTCTCTGATTTGGCTAATCAAGAAAAGGCAAAGGCACTTCGCAAAAAACTGTTGACAGCGGGCGGAATTTGCAGCGGTGTTGGCGGCGTTGGCGTGCTTGCTTGTTTTGTTGCGTTTGGAGTGCTGTGTTTTACTTATGTTCAAAGTTTTTCCATGTCTTTTGGCTATGCTTTGATTCCTTTCTTTTTAATGATTCCATTTGCAGTTGCCCTGGCAATCGGTGTGATTTTGTTAAGACTTGGTTTAAGCATTTTGATTGCTGGTGTGACAACAAAATTTGTGGACAAGTCTTTAAACAGACGTTGCGAATGCGGAAACACGCTTGGAGATGATGAAAAGTTCTGCCCAAAATGCGGACGCCCTGCAGTCAAGGTTTGCCCAAAATGCAACTCTGAAAATGACCTCAACGACGAATATTGTTCAAACTGCGGCAATAAACTTTAATTTAATTGTTTTGTTTGACTTGGCATTTTCGTTTAATGTATAATCGACTCATGAAACAAATTATCTATGAAACAGAAAGAATGATTATAAGAAAATGGCAGAAAAAGGATTTGCGCGACTGCTTTGAAATCGTAAGTGACGACAATGTCACAAAATTTCTCAGTTTTAAAACTTGCAAAACATACAAAGAAACAAAAGAGCGGCTTGACAAACTTCTCGCGGAATATAAGGCAGAACCCGTCAAGGCGCACTACGCCATTGAACTGAAAAAAGAAAACAAGGTGATTGGAGAAATCACAATCGGCAGTTACAAGCCAACCGCGGAAGGCGTGATGGAGGTTGGATATATGTTAAGCGCCCGCTATCAAGGAAAGGGCTACATGACTGAAGCCCTTGTTGGAATGTTTAAATATGTCAAGAAAAACAAAATCGCCAAGCGCATTGAAGCCATGCATGACGTTGAAAATTTCAAAAGCGGCAATGTTATGAAGCGCGCTGGCATGACATTTGAAGGCATAAAACGCAAAGAAGGTCAAAACAACACAAACACAAGATGCGACACTGCAATGTATTCCATCCTTTTCGAAGAGATAGAAGATTAAAAACGCTGGTTCAGCGTTTTTATTTACAGCCTTTGCTGTTTTATTGCATCAAAATCACAAAGTGATGCAATAAACGGCGCAAGGCAACCTATTATCAAGAAGAGAACAATTTTTTTTTAGCTTATATTACTTCCATAAAGTTAATATTTCATTATATAATTTACTTTCTCTTTCTTTTATTCTATTTTCATTCCAAATTTTCCCCTCTGCCGATGCATCAAATTGATTAACTAATTCTTTGGTCAACAACAAAGTACTATTATTACGATAAGATGTAGTATTATTGTCAGAATTAACCTTTTTGCTAAATTCTGCATTTTTAATAGATGCATTGAGACTCTGTGATAGTAAAATCATGTTTCCTAATGATTTTACAGCTTTTGAACGAGTTAAAAATGCTTCGTCTCCAGTTAATATTGTATTACCTTCTACAACTGGAACATTTTTCCATGAGTCCTTAAAATCTATTGGAATTATGTGCTCCAACGTATAATTATATTGGAGAGACTTTTCATCTATATTCTTCCTTCTATTTAATTCTAAAATGAACAGCAACAATCTCGCTGCATCCGGTCGGATATCCTGTATACCCATACGAACCTTCGTGTCATCAAAGTCTAATGTTGTATTAGGATTATGAATTAAATTATAACATTTTTCAACATAGCTTGATGTGCTTGCCTTAGCAATTCTATTTTTTACAACAAATTCTTCTAGTTTATTGAGCTTTGTTATCAATTCGTTATCAGTTATTGACCATGTGTCAGAATTATCTATATATTGTTCATTATCCTTAATAAGATTTATGATATATGGATAAAACATTTGTACTTTATATGAGTACAAAATCAACAATAACTTTTTTAATACATCATTTGAAGCGATATAAGGCTTTTCATCTTGACTTGAAAGTTTTTCATTAAAATCTATTATGTATTTTTTAAAAATAACTGCATAATCGTAAATTTCAGCAATAAACTTTTTTATATCATTAATCGTAGTTAAAGTTTCAGTATATTGCTTATAGGCGGCAGTTAAATCTCTATCTTTTACAAATTCGTTGTTTTTTATAAGAATGATACAGTAAAGCAAAAATTCTAAATTTGTCTTCTTTACATTACCAAATGACCTTTCACTGTCCCATTTTCTAGTATTTTCTTCAGATAAAAAGATCTTTGCCCAAGTATTATTATATAATTCAATAACTTCAATACGTTCCTGATCAGTTTTTGACAAATCCATTGCTTTTTGGAATATGTTGTTTTTTATAATGTCGGCAACAGACAAATGCACCCCAGCTCGATTTATAGTATCAAAAATTGCTTGTTCATTTTCATTGTCACTCTCCAGCGTAATAACCACCAACATTCGGCTTTCGTGATCAAAAATTTTATTATATAGTTTAATGATTTGTGCTTCACTTAATCCCTTTAAATACTCCATAAAATACTTATAGCATTGCAGAATATTGCTGCTGCTTTCAGATATTTGAGATAAATCAATTTGTATTTCATCCTTCATTCCAGAGCAAATAACATATTCATAGTCTTTTTTATCTATCATTGAATGCTGTATTTTTACTGTCCCATCCCTTAAACAATTGTCAGCAGCATTTATTACAAAAAATAAAAAATTGGATAGATTTTGTCGTATATCTTCTTTTTTTTGCCCATCCAAAGTGTCATAAATAGCTTTGGCTAATATTGTAAGGGTAGTTAAACGCTGTTGTCCATCAATGATAAGTCCTCTAGATGGATTTCTATCGTTTGTAAGTTTTATAATAATCGAGCCTAAAAAAGGAGCACCATCAGTCTCAATAAGATTTGTAATTAACTCTTCCCAGTTTTCCTTCCTCCAAACATATTGACGTTGAAAAAATGGGACCTCCAATTTTCTTGGATCTTCTCCAAGAAATCTTAGCGATTTTGCTTCAGCTTTCATATACTTTCTCCTTTTATTATTTTATACTATTGTATCACAATCTCAAACTTTATTAAACTGTTTTTTGCCTGTTTTAAGAGTTTTCTTCAATATAGTCTAAGGCTTCTTCAAGTTTCCCAAAATCTTCATCAGTTGTAAAATAACTTATACTAAATCTTACCGTGCCGGCAGGGAAAGTTCCTAAAAATTTATGTGCATTAGGGGAACACTGCAAGCCCGTTCTGACTGCAACATCATTTTGTGCAAGGATTTCACCGACATTGTCAGGGGAAAGTCCATTGAAAGTGCAGGAAATTATTCCTACTGAATTGTCTGATACGCCATATAATTTAATATTAGCATATTTTGACAGTATTTGGTATAACTTTTTGCGATTTTCTTCTTCTTTTTGCCTTACTTGTCCTATTTTTTCCCCATTCAGCCACTTCAAAGAGTAATATAGGCTTGCAACTGCCACTGTGTTAAGGCTTCCAACCTCGAATTTTTCTGGTAAAGTTGTTGGTTGATATGATAGTTGGGATTGAACTCCCGTTCCACCATAAATGACAGGGGCAAGGTTTATTCCTTTTCGCATTAGAAATCCACCTATTCCCATTTGTGAATAGAGTGTTTTATGTCCTGCAAAGACAATAAAATCGGCTTGAACTTCGGTCAAATCAATTTCTATCAATCCACAAGTTTGTGCCATGTCGGCAATTGTGGTCGCACCTTTCTTTTTTGCAAGGTCAAAGAGTTCTTTCAAAGGGGCTATAACGCCACAAACATTACTTGCATGAGATACAACAACAAAGTCTGGCTTTTTGTCTTGAAATTGGTATTTTATGGCTTCAAGGTCATACTGCATAGTTGCTTTATCGACTGCCAATTCGCAAATCTCGAATTCAAATTTATCTTTTAAGTAGTTAAGTGGTCGAAGAACTGCATTGTGTTCAAAAGGACTGATATAGACTGTTTTCTTATCATAGTAGTCAAGGCCTTGTAAAATCATATTCAAGGCGATTGTTGCTGACGGTGTAAAAATGACATCATAAGAATTTTCAGCATAAAAAAGCTGTAGAAGCATTTGTCTTGTTTCATGAACAATTTGTCCTGCTTTTATACTTTCACCATATTTGCCACGATTGACATTCATAGCAAGATTTCTATTGAAATTGTCAACATTTTCATAAACGCATTCTGGTTTAGGAAAAGTGGTTGCTGCGTTATCAAAATATGCCATTTTTACTCCTTTATTTTAATTCTTTAAGAATATCGAACAAAACTTGCCTTTTTTCATTTGTTGTAAGAGATTGCCCATAATCTTCCATTAAGGATTGGATCTCATTATTAAAGAGTTTTGCTCGACTTGATGTTTCTTGTTTTGTCAAAGTTTTGACTTCTTCATTTCCGTTTTCATCTACATATACTATCTTGTATAGGCCGCTGCTAGATTGAGAATTATCATTTTCTTGTTTGTTCTTTTCTTCGACATTAGATTTGAACTCTTTAAGGGCCTCATTGAATAGGCTAATTGTTGTATTTTCCCAATCGGATAGGCGTAGTCCGGAAAGCTTGCGTGTGATATTGTGCAAGAGTTCAAGTTCGGTTGCGTCTTTATCTTCAATGTATTTGAAAATGACTTCATTTCCGTTGTTAAGCAAGTAATTTTTGGTGTCTTTGTTAAGTGCATCAAGCCAATCTCTCATTGTTGACAAAAGACTAGCTTTTTCATTTCCATTAAATTGAGCTTGAATATCGTTTGCGATAGCGTTAGCCAAATCGTCAAACAAATCATCAATTGTGGTTTTCGCTTTCTTAATTTTTTCAAATAGGCCATTTTCAATTTGTGTGTTGAAAATCTCTGGGAGTTTATCAAACAATAATTCTCTTGAATTAAGTTCAGAATTTCTTAATTGGCTCTTAAACTTTTTGATAGGGGTATCAAACTTCTTGAATTCGTTATTTCCAAGATAAATGCTATTAGCCTCTTTTTGATATTTGCAAAGTTTCAAGAACCACCTTTGCATAGCGTGAACAATGTAATCAAAAGTGTTATATTCTCTTTCGGTTGGAACAATTTCCTTGCGGAACAATTCATCAAGTTGATTGATGTATTTTTGTTTAGCCTCGTTCCAATCTTCAAGGATCAAGTTGAAAAAGCTTGGCGATTTGTTTACATTTTCAAGGGTTTCCGCTTTAATCTCTATTTCTTTGTTATTGATGTTTTCAATTACGGCATGCTGCTTGTAAAGGTTAAGAATTACTGCAATATAGACAGGAATAACACCTTTTTTCAAGCCAATACCATATTTTGGTAAGGTCAATTTATTATAAAGGTCTGCAAAGTTTTCGGTCTTTTCCCCACTCTTGATGAAGAATTCATTGATTGTATCCAAAACCTTTTGTGTGTTTCTATCAGCAAGATCGTTAACTTTTAGACTTGTTGAATTTTCATCCAATATTCCGGAAGAAAACAATATGCTTCTCATAACATTGATTTCTGGACCTGAACCTGTTAAGCCAAGATTTGCTTGTAAGGTGTTTTGCAATAAACCTTTAAGAACCTTATTTCGTGCGTTTGCAAGAACAGATGTGATATTGTTTTTGTTTATGAGTTCGTTATTGATTTTAGGAGTATATACAAACACGCTTTCGCATATATCACTTAACAATTGTGAAATACTTGATTTTCTCTTAATCTTTTTAAGCTCGTTTCCTTGATTGATATATGTTGAAATCTGCAATTCTGGGCGTAGATAGGCGTCAAGATATTCATTGATGATAGATAAGCAATCTTCTCTATAAACATTGAGTTCGTCTTTGATTGCAATCTTATCTTCTTCTTTTGCTTGTTCGTCAATAGTGTTTATTGCTTTGATTTTCAGCAATTGTTTGTTGATGTTAAACTTCTTGTTAAGTTTCACAAACACAACTCTCGGATTGCTTATGCTTGTAAGTTTCTCATTCAAAGCTTGTCTAGTAACATTTCCATTTTCAATAATGAGATAAACAACACCGTCAGCATTTATTTGAGAAATTTTCTTTTCCCAATCGTCAACTTCCATAAGTTCATCATCATTGATAAATTCGGTCTTGAAATATCTTACGATAGAAAATTCGTCATTATATCGTGTTGGATAAAGATAAACATTTGCAATAAGCTTGTTAAGTTCTTCTTTTGCGTTGAAAGAATTCTTGTATCTTGTCATGCAATCATCGATAAGTTTTTGGATATCAATGTCGGAATTTTTTTTGATTGATATGAAATTATTGTATTCAAGAATACTTATAACACCATATTGCTTTAATTCTCTGAAAGCAGCAGAGATCATGTCTTTTGTTCTTTCCTTTGAAAGATAAATTCTTTCAATGGTGTCATAAGTAGGCTTTAATCTATTGTCTTGTTGTAAAAGGATTGTCAAAATAGCAATACATTTCAAGATTTTGTAGGTTAAAGGATCGTTTGTCTTGCTTTCCAATTTTGCAAGTGCATTTCTGCAATCACTCCAAACTTTGAATGTCTGACTATTGTAGTTTTCGTTACGGAAAAGTTGTTCAAAATAGTCATAAATATAGTCAGGGGTTAAGAGTGGAAAATCTTCATCCGTGTTGTTTATAAAATCGGTTAAACTATTCTTTTGGTTGGAAGCAAGAAAAGTGAATATTGTTCTTTCGTTTTGTGCGACCAATTCTGAAATTCTTGGTAGGATAAACAAGGATGAATAGTCAAGTGGATATGTGCTAAAAATCAGGTCTTTTATTGTGCCTTGTGGTAAGTCAGAGAGAACTCTAACTTTATCTTGATTTTCTAACAACAACATAAAGTCATCGGCATGTTCAGCCTTAAATTCTTCAAACCATTTTTTGTCTTTTTCAATAACTGTCGCTACAATTTCATAAGTTTGTGTAAAATTGTTATGAATTTCAACAGTCTTAAACCTTTCTGATACGGCTTTCCATGCGTCAACTTTCTCGCGTGGTAATTGGCTAATATAGTTTTGAATATGTTTGTGTGAAATAAGCAATAAATGTAGTTGATTTTCACCACTTCTATTGCACATTTCTGCAAAGTCTTGAATCATCTTGATTTCCATAGCGGATGTTTTGCCCATGCTATTTTCCAAGAATTTGCTAAATTCATCATAAACAACAAACAGTCCGTTATAGCCAAATTTCTTAACTTTCTTTGCTACATCTTCATAAACTTTAACAATATCCAATCCCTTTGTAGGGGCGAATTCACTGCCTGATGTAAGTTTTGGATAAAGCGCAATAAACTTTTGGTAGGTTTCGCTATCATACATATTTAATTTTGTAATAAAGTTTGCGACAGGTTCGCCAATAAGTTGTTCAAAATATTCGTATGTTGATTTATAGTTTTCTTTCCAATTTTCGATTGTGTCAACAGCACATGAGAAATAACTGTCTGGTAATACTTCGTTAAGGTTGTTTGCAGACAAAGCGTTCTTCAAGCTTAAAAGAAATGTTTGGGCGGTATCCGTGCTGCTGCCTTGAATAACAACTGGCAACAACTTTTTGTTTGGGTTAGCAATATATTCTTCAAGATAATCATAAAGCTGTTTATTGTATCTCTTTGCTTTTTCCAAAACGGCCTTGAATAATGATTTATCTTTTTTGCTTAACAAAGATAAAATTGTAAGGACTAAATGAGATTTTCCTTTTCCATACGCGCCAACAAAAAGCCTTGCTCTGTCTTTTGATGTTGGAACAGCGCTCAACATAACATCCTCGATGATATTTAAGCCACCGAGTGTTGGTATATATCCTTTAATTTTTTCATCTGAATTCAAGTCAAAATCAATGTTTACAGAATACTGAAAGTCTGTTTTTGGCGTTATCTTATTTCTTAAATTCACCTTAAAGCTCCTTTAATTTTTTATACTTTCGTAATAGTCCTTTACAAGTTCGATAAATGTTTTGTTGTTCAAAATTTTGATGACATCAAGGCCTGCTGTTCTTACAACTTGAATAAGTCCGGCCATTTGCATTTTGTCTAAATAACTTGTGAGTGTAATAAAGTCGATATTAAATACTTTTCCTATGCTGTTTTTTTCTTTAAGAAGATCTGAAAATCTAATTTCTGTTTCGTTAGGGTGTTGATCAACAATCATAGCCAACAAAATTCGCAGTGGGATTAAATCGTTTTTAGGGGCAACCTTTTTATAAAGTTTCTTATCTTTTGGTTCAATAAGCCCCAATTCGCTAAATGGACATTCCATGTTATCTTCTGGATCGTTAAGGTTTTTGGGAATATAACTGTTCAAAATACAATTAAAATCACTTTCTATTGTTGTTGGGGACAGGTTATCAACTTGCTTAAACTTGAAATGTGCGATAAGGCTATTTCTAAAATCGTCTTTATTGAAATCGTTCATGTCAAATTCGTTAAAGAAATAATACCAAGATGTCGCAAATTCTTTATTTGTCGCAAGTTTATAGTGCAACAAACACAAAGTCCCGATTTCCTCTATGTATTTGTCATATCTATCAACAATAAGGCCTAATTCAGTGAATTCTTGTCTTGTTGAATTCTTTATTCTGTTTTCTGTTGTTAATCCAACTGCTTGGAGCCAATATCTCAACGATTTAACCATGTTTACACCAAGTCCAAAGGTATCCGATGTGTTTACACTTTTGTCGGTAAAAACATATTGATTAAGTTCAAGGTTTTTCAAGCCTTTATACAACCAACCTTTACGGATGTAAAAGGTTTCATGACCACCAAATTTAATTTTTTCCATTTTTTACTCCTTAATCATCATCTTTAACAGCCAAATAATTGCTCATCAAGCAGCCACCGGCTAAAATTTTTTGTGATACGCAAGCTTTACATCTCTTGCACTTGTTTTCGTCAATTATATAGGCGTCTGGCGTGATTGTAATAGCACCAAATCGACAAATACTTTCACATTTCAAACATTTCATGCAGGCGTTGTATTTTCTTATTTGATAAGAAATCATTCTTTGCAAATCATCGTGTTTTTCAACATTCATTGTTTTTATTTTAACTGCAAATTCATATCCTTCATTCTTGAAAGGTTGAATGGAAATAATTGGAACATTGGTTCTCATATCAAGGACAAGGACTTCGTTTATCAATTTCTTGCCAAGTTCTTTCGATACAATGCCAAACGGTATAAACAAATTGTAGAAATAATCTTCTATTGGGCGATCAAGTTTGTAAATCTTTGCGTGATCTTCTGCTGTGCAATTTGTGTATTTGATTTTGACATTTTCTGCCGCTTTAACGCCATTTCCACCTTGTCTTGCTTTCCAAAATCCACCGTCAATGTAGTTTTCGGGATCTGGTTTACCAATTGATTTTGCAAAGTTTATCAAGAATTCACGCCATTTTTTGAATTGTTCGGGCATGTAAACTTTTGCCAAGAATTGTGAACGTTCATTATTGTTAGGGCAGCACCAACATCCAACACGATCATAGCCAAGGCGATAAGCGTCATTAAAATCAACATGTTCATTCAACAGATAAAGCCAAATATCGCCATCGCACCAATAGAATATAGGGGAAGCCACTTTTTGCTTTGCAATTTTAACTTCGCCTGCCTTATCTTCAACACGATTATATTTGCTTCGACCTACACTTTCGTTCTTTCTAATTCCATAAAAAGTTAAAATTGATTTATCTCTAAATAGAGAATTTATTGTTCTTGTTATAGGTCCGGTCTTAAACATTGTGCAGCACCACCTTAACATACGGGCGGGCGGACCAATTTTCTCTGCGACATTGTAGAATTCTTGATCTTTATTTTTTGCAGTCTTAAAAATACACATAGGATTGTTTTTTCTAAATCGTTTTACATATTCGTAAGACAAAGGGAATTCAAGTGTTGTGTCGCCATAGATGTGAACTATGCTAGGATTGCTTAATGCGCGGACAACCAAATCGGCAACAACTGTCGAGTCCTTTCCGCCAGAAAAAGATATGACAAGTTGTTCTTCGTCATATTTGCTTGCTTCTTTCTTAATAAAATCAAAGGCTTCTGATTTTATATAATCCAATCTTCTTTGATTTGCTTGTAAAAATCTATCAATGTATATTTGAAAACTATTATTCTCGTTTTCTTTTTTGTATTTTTCAAGTTGCTGCCTTACATATTCAGGATCGGCTTGTTGAAATTCAGTTCTTGATAAATCATAGCTTTTACCGTCTATGTAATATTTACTATTGTTAACCCATACTGAACAATCCTTGAAAGCCATAGGTTTGCCCTTGATAATTTCGAAAAGCAATCTTTCAGCAGGAAATACGGGTCTAACATCTGTTGTGAGATAGGTAGTCTTTCCGTTGCAAAGGGGACAG
Organism: uncultured Clostridia bacterium; assembly: GCA_947629895.1. The sequence continues at coordinate 17,401 of CANRFP010000010.1, forward strand.
GTGTTGATATCTATGTCATTCAAAGCTCGAATGACAGGGATTTTACAATGTGAACACCATTGAATTTGCACAGGGATATCTTCTTGTGTTTTGTTTCCGCAAATTTCACAAATGTCGCTGCTAACTTCCCTATTGCACTCCTTACACCACATAAAAACTCCTTCTAAAACTCATTATAGCACATTATTAAATTATTTGTATATGTTTTTTGGAAGAATTTTTTTAATTTTCAAAATTTCCGCCAAAAGCACTGATTATATGCCTTATAAAATATCTAAAATAGATAAAAAATATATTATTTAAATTTTTCCTAAAAAATATTTGACAAAAATTTTAAAAATTACTGAACAAATCATAAATTCAAACATCATATGTTTGACACATGAAGTCTAAAAATGCCAACTTATCAATGAAATTTCGTATTTGATATTTTGGAATGTTAAACAATCTTTTTGTAAAAAATAAGACTTGCACAAATCCTAAAAAATATAAATTTTTGTACATAATCTTAATTTTCATTTATTTTTCCTTTGTAAAAATATTTGTTGCGCAAAGCACAGAAAATGCGAGAAGAGTTTCGGCTGGATAGTAGGTTGCAAGGCAAATTATGTCAACAAAACGTGGCAGGCCGCCAAACATATTCAAAAGAAGCATCAAATCAGAGATGAAAAACAGCACGCTTCCAACAAGGATGATGATGTTCAAAATTGAAACATTTTTGACAAGATTTGAAAGGGCTTTGCCAACCATAAGGGAGATTACAATCGCATACACAATGCACAAAATCTCCATGACAATTCCGCCAAAATTGAAAATAGGGGCAAGGGTGATAAACAAAATTGACGGCAGGGCGATTGCCGCGCCATACACAAGGTCAAGCCATCTGAATTTTAGCACAAAGCAATAGGATGTGAAGAAAAACACGTGGCCGATTGCAAAAAGAATTGCGCCGATGATGAATTCAATGTCGCCAGCGGCAAACTCGGCGTTTAGGAATATATCTCCAAGCATGGCAAACACAAGCCCGACAACAAGAAAGATGCAAAATTTAAGCAAATTTGTTTTAAGTTTGATTGCAAAAAACAAATTCATTCCGCCTTGCAAAACAAAAAGGGTGCTTGTCAGCGATTTCAGCAAAAGCCCGCCAAAAGTGATAAACAAGATGTCACCCACTATGATAAGCGCTGCAAAGATAATGTTTAAGATAATCGCAGTTTTTTTCATTTTTCTTCTCCATTTTTAATTTCAACATAAAGTGCTTCAAGTTCGGCTTTTGTCAAAAGTTTTGGAACGGGATAAAGCGGATTTGCTTCTTTTTCAGCAGTTTTTGCAAGTTCCGCGATGTCACTTTGCTGAATTTCATCGATTTTGTTTGGAATATTCATGTTTCTGTTCATTTTTTCAATTTTTTCTATGAAAACTTTCGCGCCATTTTCATAGGAAGTTTTTTCATCAAAAAGTCCGCAATAAACTCCCATTTTCCACAATTTTTTGTGCGCACTTTTTCCATAACGCTTCAAAACATATGGCAAAATCACTGCGTTTGCAAGGCCGTGCGCGATGTTGTATTTTCCGCCAAGCGAATGCGCGATTGCGTGCACATATCCAACATAACTTTGTGTGAAAGCAATTCCCGCAAGATATGCCGCTTTAAGCATATTCTCTCTTGCCGTCAAGTCGCTTCCGTTTTTATATGCCTTTTCCAGATTTTCAAAAATAAGTTTGCACGCGTCAAGTGCTGCGGCGCGCGTCTTTTTGGTGGTGCTTCTGCCGATGTAGGCTTCAACGGCGTGGGTGAGCGCATCCATGCCAGTGGTTGAAGTGATATGTTTAGGAAGGCCGACAGTGAGTTTTGCATCCAAAATTGCATATTTTGGGATGAGCGGAAAGTCGTTTATGGCATATTTGTGACGCGTTTCGCTGTCAGTTATCACGGCGGCAAGGGTGGTTTCGCTTCCCGTGCCGGCAGTTGTTGGAACGGCAATCAAAAGAGGAATTCTTTTGTGCACCTTCAACACGCCCTTCATTTGGCTTAAAGTTTTCTTTGGATTTGCAATCTGCGCGCCAGTTGCCTTTGCGCAGTCCATTGCCGAGCCGCCACCAAACGCAACAATACAGTCGCAAGCGTTGTCGCGATACATCTTCACAGCGTTTTTCACATTTTCAGTGGTTGGATTTGCCACCGTTTCGTCAAACACACAAAGCGAAAGGCTTTTTTCAATCTCTTCTTCAAGCGGTTTCGTTAGCCCAAGCCCGCGCACACCCTTGTCCGTCACCAAAAGCACGCTTTTTTTGCCTTCACTTTTCAAAAGTGCAACAAGTTCGCCATAGCCATTCAAAAGTTTTGGCGTGTGATAAGGCAAAAGTGGAAGAAGCATTCTAAACACGCCTTGATATGTTCTGCAATATGCTTTTTTAAAGAAATTCATGTTTTCTCCTTTGAGTTATTATATCACACGCCGCCATTTTAAACAAACAATTTGCCTTGCGGCGCGAAAAATGTTTGAAGAAAAATTTGAAATAAAAAAAAGAGATTTGCATCTCTTTTTTTAATCTATATCAACAATTTCATAATTGTGAGTGCCAAGGCCAAGTTCTTCGCCCGTTTCAACGATGTGAATTGCGTGGCGGCTGTCCATTCGCTCGATAAGCGATGCTTTGCCCTTGTCTGGTGAGTTTTTCACAGCATCATAGCAGGCTTGGTCAAGTGCGACAGGGTCAAGTGAAGCAAAAATGCCGATGTCCGCCATTTCAGGCTCTGGCGGGTTGGAGTCACAGTCGCAGTTGACTGAAAGTCTGTTTGCAACATTGATGTATGCGATGTTTTCTGGCTTCATATAATCGACAACGGCCTTGCACGCGTCCGCCATGCATTCGATAAATTCGTCTTGATTGCGGTCAAAAAGGCTTCCCATCATCACATCTGGGTCGGTGGTTTTTGTTACGGAGTGGATGTATGCTTTGCCGTTTCGCGAAGCGATGCCGATTGACATATTTTTCAGCGCCCCGCCAAAGCCGCCCATAACGTGCCCTTTAAAGTGAGAAAGCATAAGCATACTGTCATAGTTTGCAAGGTTTTTGCCGACTATGTTTTTCTTCATGATTTTGCCGCCCTTTACTGGCAGTTCCATTTCTCCGTCTTCGTCCATAATGTCGCAAGGGGCAATCTTTGTGAAGCCGTGTTCTTCAATGGCCTTGTGGTGTTCTTTCGCATCAAATCTTCTGCCGCGATATGCCGTGCAGCATTCCACAATTGTGCCGTTTAATTTTTGCACCAAGTCTTTGATAAGGTTTGGATTTAAAAAGTTGTGTCCGCCAGGTTCACCTGTGGAGATTTTCACGGCAACTTTGCCCTTAAGTTTCACGCCAAGCGCGTCATAAATTTTCATAAGCCCAGCGGAAGAAATGTCTTTTGTGAAATAAACTTTTGATTTTTTCATATTTTCTCTCCTATATAAAAAAGTATATCACAATTTTTTATTTTGGCAAAATTTATATGAAAAAAATTTGAATTAAACGCGAAAAATTTGTGCAAACTTGAATTTGGGGGACAAAATATGAAATTTAATCCATTTTTAGAAAAACCAAAGAAACTTGAAAGCATCATCATGTCGTGGAAGGACATTGCCGTCAAGCCATATGACAAAAACGAAGTCAGCCCTTACACGCGCACGCGCTGCATTTTGATGAACGGCACGGAGTATGAAGCGGTGTGGTTTTCGCACAATTTTCAAAGGCACACTGACGACAATGACCTTCGAAGAACGCTTGCCATGGTGCGCAGAAGCGAACAGCAACAGCAAAAACTCATCTCATCCTTAAAGCCGCTGGATGAAAACCTGCTTGAAACGACAATAGGCTATGAACAACTTGCGGTGGACTTGACGGCATATTTGGCGCAGAATGTCAAAATCAAGTTTGTCAAAGATGCCCTTGATTTTGCGCTTTTGGAGGATTTTGACCACTTGTATCGCTATGCAAATCTCCTTGAGAGTGACATGGGCGCAAAGGCGGAAGATTATGTCGGCAAATACACCGAAATCACGCCAGGCAGACCGACCATTTCGCATCATCGTCATCCATATGACAGCGTAAGACAGTGCATCACAAACGCCAAAGCCGACCCATTCACAAAGTGTGCGGTTTCGATTATCACGGCGGCAGAGCAGCAGACGATGAACTATTATATGAATTTGGGGCAGTTCTACAAAAATCAAAAGGGCAGAAAACTTTACACTGAAATTGGCATGGTTGAAGAGCAGCACGTCACGCAGTATGGCAGTTTGATTGACCCAAACGCGACTTGGTTTGAAATGTGCCTTATGCACGAATATGTGGAGTGTTATCTTTATTACAGCATGATGTGTGACGAAAGTGACAAGCGCATAAAAGGCATTTGGGAGATGATTTTGCAGCAAGAGATTGCGCATCTTCACGCGGCCGTGGAAAATTTAAGAAAATATGAAAAGAAAGACTGGCAAGAAGTCATCCCAGACGGCAACTTCCCAGAACTTATAAAATTGCAGTCGAACATTGAATATGTGAGAAAGGTTTTGAAAAACACCGTTACAAACACAGCAAAACGCGAAGAATATGTGGACATCAACACCTTGGACGATGATGACAACTTTTTCAAATATCAAAACAAAGTCAACAAAAATCCAGAAGAAGAGGCGGGGCACTGCGTCATAACCGACCACATTGAACGCTTTGGAGAAGACTATCGCTTTGAAACAAAGCCAAATCCAGTCAAAGAACTTGAAAGCCGCACGAAGGACAACTTCACACTTGGAAGAGTTAAAACAAAGTAAATTTCAAAAAAGCCTATTTAAAGGCTTTTTTCTTATATCCTTGCGATTGAATTCCACGTGTTTGCGCCGACAATTCCGTCCACGGCAAGATTATTTTGCTGTTGATATTGCCGAACAGCATTCAAAGTTTTCTGTCCAAAGATGCCGTCTATTGCGCCAACGGGGATGCGGTTACTTTCCAAAAGTTGCTGCAAAAATCTCACATAGTTGCCGCGCGAACCTTGCCTTAGCGTTGGATAAGGGGCAAGCGTCAACAGCGTGCGCCAAGTGTTCTGCCCAACACTGCCGTCCACCGCAAGAGAGTTTTCTTGTTGAAAAGCGCGCGCCGCATTTTCTGTGTTCGCGCCAAAATCTCCGTCAACAACAAGATTTGCGCCCAGAAGATTAAGCATAAATTGCAAAAGATAGACAAAATTGCCATCACTGCCGCGGCGCAGAGTTGGATAGTTGCCGATTGCGCGCGGAAGATATTCCACACCCAAAAAGTCGCACACGCCTTGGCAGGCTTCTTCGCCAACTTCCGTTTGAAACAGCGGATTTATCATGCGCTGCGCTTCGATAAGGTTTGTCATAAAGCCCGCCTCAATCAGTGTTGACGGGCAGTTGACATTTGACAGCACGCCAGCATCAAGCGTCTTCACACCCCTTCCATTTTGCGGAGTGTTTTGCACAAGGCGCGCATACACATCTTCGGCAAGGCGTCTGCTTTGCGTAGGGCGCGGATTTGTAGGCGAATAGAAAACTTCCACGCCCGAGATGTTGTTGAATTCGTTTTCGTTGCCAGACGCATTGTATGCAAAAGTCACCAAAAGCGTGAGATTTTGTCTGTTTATTCTTCGCACGCGCTCGTTGATTGAAATGTCGCTGCTCTCTGGCTTGACATCATAGACAGAAAAGCCGTTTCTTAAACACGCTTCCAAAAATTTGTTCTTGGCGGCATTGTTGAATTCGTTTTCATAGATTTGTCTGTTCAGCCCTGGCACAACAGGTGTGCGCTTGCCTGGGGTTGGTGGATTGATGCCGTGTTCGTCATTTCCACCTATGTAATAAATTTCGTTTGCCATAAATTCTCCTTTACGGTTTTTTATATGAAAAATTTATCAAAAATGCCAAAAATTTTTAAAAACACCTATTGAAATTCCACTTTTTTAATGATATAATCTTCGCATGTTTGGTTTTTTAAAGTCAGAAAGACAAGTCTGCAGACGTTCATTTCATATAATTGCAAAGGCTTTGATATTAAGAAAGGCCAACTTTTTTGACGCGAAATTTTATTCTAAATTGACAAAGAAAATCGGCGACAGAACTGTTGGCGAAATCTTAAACAAAGACAAAACCAACGGCAACTGCTATTTCTATGCGGCGCTGCTTGCAAGCACTTCTCCAAAACTGAAACTTGTGCATGGAATTTTGCATTCGCTTGATATTGTAAACTACACCTATGCGCCTTTCACTCACGCATGGGTTGAAAGCGATAAATTTGTGTATGACACTTCCAGCAAAACAATTATCGACAAAAAATATTTCTATAAAAAGTTTAGGGTGGAAGCCTATCAAAACACTTCCAACATGAACACAAATCAGATAGCCGCTTCTGCCATTGAAGGGGTGGAAGACAGGGCACAACTCATTCCAATTTTGCAGCAAATGGAAGAGTTTAAGTCCGCATCACCAGAGTTTGTGGAAAACGTAACAAAAAATTTTTTAAACAAAAGAACGGCAAGGCGCGTTATGGACGCAAAAATAGGGCAAAAATAAAAGAGTTTTTAATAAACTCTTTTTTTATTTTGCTTTAAACCTAAGCGCACGAATGCTGTTTAAAATCGCAATCACTGTCACGCCCACATCTGCAAACACCGCCCAAAGCATTCCAGTTATGTGCGTCACGCCAAGACACAAAAACAAAACTTTGACGACGGCGGACAGAATTATGTTTTCAAGCACAATTTTGCGCGTGTATTTTGAAATTTTGATTGCAGTTGCAATCTTTGACGGATCATCTCCAACAAGCACAACGTCACTGGCTTCCACACTTGCGGGGCTTCCGTTTATGCCCATAGAAAAGCCGACAT
>CANRFP010000011.1 GCA_947629895.1 uncultured Clostridia bacterium
GCAGTTCACCCCAGCCTCAAAGGTTGTTGCGCCCGAAATGAGTTTTATTTCCATGAAATCATTTTAGCACAATCCTTCAAAGAAATCAAATCCTTTTTGAGTCCCCTTCTTTTTTTTGCAATCTATTTTTGTCCAAGTGGCTTTTAAGGGCCGCCCTTTTGTCAAAATCGGTTTTCAAGGCTTCATTTTCAAGTTTCAACATTTCAAATTTGTTTTTAAGCTCTTCAAGTTGCTTGTCCTTTCTTCCAATTTCCTCAAAGGCTCTTTTCAAAAGCTGCCCATCTTTGCTTTTTTCCTCTTCAAGCGCCGTCTTTTTTATAAGTTTAACAAGCCCAAGAAAAAGACTGTTGATGTCGCTTTCAGTCAACAATTTTTGCCTAAACGGAATAACATTTTCCGCCGACAATTTCTTTTTCATGTTTTGATATTTATTTTGATATCTTGTCATCAAAGTCAAATCCCCTCCGCTAAGTTTTAGGCACGCCGAACGCACAGAAAGCCCCTCCGCCAAAAGTTTTTCAATCTCTTCAAACAAATTTTCCTCTGCAAGTTTGTCAAAACTTTCAAAATGCGTCTTGTCGTGAACGGAAATATCAATGCCCAGCCTGTTGCATCTTTGACTGTCCTTCAACAAATTGTCCACTTCGTGATAATAATAGTTGCGCACACTGTTTTGCTTTCTGCCAAATTTTTGCGCATGAATAATAAACGCCTTTTTAAGCGAGGACTGCTCCGCCTTCGTTTTTTCCACTTCGCCAAAAAGAGCCTTAACTTCGCTGTCGCTCCAAATTTTCATACAATTCCTCCTGCAAACCAATTTTTGCCAAAAATTTTTCTTTTCAAAACCAATTTTTATATGAATAGTGTCAATTTTTGTCAGTATTTTTGGGGTATAAATTGCTGCCAAAGTGAAATATAATACTCTATGAAATATTTTTTAAAAACACCCTATCCATGCCTAATTAAAACCGACCAAGACAGTTTGTTTTTGGAAGAAAATGACCTTCTTGAAGTGGAAGATGAGCCTTTTCTTTTGATTTATCCTCAAAATTCGATGCCTTTTTATATAAACCTGCTTACGCCCCGCGAAAACAACTTTTTTTCGATAATTTCAAATGCTGGGCAAAAAATAATTTATTTGGAGCCGCCAAGAGAAATTGAAGTTTTTGAAAAAGAGGAAGTGTCGATTGCCGGCAAAAATTGTGATGTTGTAATATCAGAAAATTCTCTCACTTTTGAAAATGGCGACAAAAAAATAACCTATCTCTGCCCACATAAAAGCCCAAATTACAAGGTTTTTAAGGTGAAGGATTTTGCGTGCGTGCAGTTTGACCACGATTTTTATGCTTTTAACTGCAAAACGAACAAACTTTCGCATATTCAAGGTGACGAACTTGCGTTTGACAAAGACAAACTTGCTGTCACACGCAACTTTTGCGACAGTGATGGCAGAGTTAGAAAGGCAACATATAAATTTGAGGAGGAACTTTTGATGCAAGAAGCCAACTTTTTTAAAAATGACAACACCTATCCAACCGACCTCGTGCCTTACAAGATGCTTGAAAGCGTGAGAGCGCGGGATTTTGCTTGCGCCTTAAAATTTTTAAGCGAAAACCTCAAAAATAGCATTGATGAGGAAAGGCTTAAAGAGTTTTTTGGTGCTGTCACATCCTTTTTGCCGCTTTCCACAACAGAATTTATAACACTTTCTGGAAATCAAAAAAATTTTGTCAAATTTGAAATTCAAAGTGACAAAATTGAGGACATTTTAATAGATGAAATCTAATTTAAATTAAGACAAAATTCCAATCAGTTTGATTTTGGCATCAAATCGTGCCTCAAAATTTTTGACCAAAATTCGTAAAAGCGCAATTTCGCTGTCAGTGGCCAATTTCAAACTTTCAAACCTATCAAAATCTATGCTGTTCAAAAGGCGAAGTGCGCCAAAAGTTGTTTTGGAAAGTTCTTCGCAGTTGAAATCTTTGCAAGCGGTGCAAACAAGTTCTCCCGTCAGATAATTTATGTAAATTTTGTCAAAGCTCTTTGAGCCACACACACTGCATTTTTCTGTTGATAACGCCGAGCCCGTTTCAGCAAAAAGTTCAATCAAAAATTTGTCCAAAGAATAGATTGGATTTGCCTTTTTAAAGCACATTGTTTTGAGTGCGCGAAGACACAAAACCAGCATTTTTGCCCTTTCGCTTGCTGAGGAAAAATCAAGAACGTTTAGCACTTCCAAAATGCCCATGCCGGCAAAATATTTGTCCACATCTTCGGAAAATTCTCTAAAACTTTCAATCGCTTCAAAACTTGTGACAATTTTTCCCGCTTTGCCATCTTCCAAAATAAATTCGCCAAAAGTGAACGGAATTTGCGCTTGTTTCATTTTGGCGTTTGGACTTTTCACCCCTTTTAGCGTTGCCCAAAATTTGCCCTCTTCAATAGAAAAAAGAAGAATGTTTTTATCCTTCTCTTTTTTATCAGTTGATTTTAACACAATTGCTTTAATTTTTTCCGTCACTTACATTTCCCTTGAATTTTCTTTGTCAAACTGCCTAAGCGCATTTCCAGAGCGAACAAATCTGTCTGCAAACTCCAAATTTCCGTCAGAAAGTTCAAACAAATATCGATTATAGACGTATTCATCTTCAAGGTCTTTTCTATCCATTTGCACCTCCTGATTTAGTTTGCGTTTTTTACCCTCTTATATTCCTATTGTAAAGCATAAAAAACAAAAAATCAAACTTTTTTTCAAAAATTTTTATGTATTGTGCCAAAAAAATTGGCACTTTTTTAAAGCGGCTTTATAAACATGCTTGCAAAACTGAAAGTGGTTGTTTGAGCGCCTGTGTTTTTTAGATATAGTGTTCCACTTTGGGAAACGGTCAAAACGAATGTTCTAACAAGCACCGCATCGCTGCCTGCCGCCTGCGACAGAGACACTGTGGACACATCCACTCCGGCAAAATTCAGCCCAATTGCCATACTGCCAGAACTTGGCACGCTGCCAGATGCGGTGTAGGTGATTTCATAAGTTCCCGCCGACAAAACTATTCCGCCAAAACCGTTTGGAAGGAACAAATTTCCCGAAAAATTTTCAAAAGTCAGCGGAATGTTTGCCCCTGCCGCCGCCTCTGTTGTGCCAGCGGTGAGATAGGCAAAACTGCCCGGCAAAGTTGGATTTATCACCTGATTTTGCGTGCAATTAAAGTTTACAAAAGGGCAAAAGATTGGCCTTGGGTTATTAAAAAAGCAATTATTCATATTGTCCTCATATTTGGTTTTGCTTTCCATTCTCATTCTATGTTTTAAAAGGCAAATTTGGGAATTTTTAATCTTTTACTTGACAACCTTTTTAAAGTTTTCTATACTATATAAGTAAACGCTGACGAAGAGAGTAGTTTTGAGAGTTTTTTCACAGAGAAAGGCGAAAAGGTGAGAGCGCCTTAAAAATTCAAAATGAAAGACACTTCTGAGTTTCAACTGAATATCAAAGTGGTCGCTTTTGCGACAAGTTAGGTGGCACCGCGGAAAATTTTTCGTCCTAATGTAAATTTTGCATTAGGGCTTTTTTATCTCTAATGCGCAAAAAGGAGAGCAAAAATGAATATAAATGAAATTAAACCTGGCGAAGTTGAGTTTCAAGGCTGGATTGAAAATCTTCGCGACAAAAAAAGTATGCAATTTGTTGTCATTCGAGACCTTTCTGGCAAAATTCAAGTGACAGTTGTCAAAGAGGAAAAGCCTGAAATTGCTGAGATTTTTTCACACGCAACGCTTGAAAGCACTGTGAAAATTAAGGGAAAAGCAGTTGCAAACGAATATGTTAAACTTGGCGGAATTGAGGTTGTTCCTGAAAGCGTGGAAATAACAAGCCGCGCCGAAGCCTTTCCTATTGGCCCAGAAAGTTCCATCGACCAAAGGCTGGACTATCGTTGGATTGACCTTAGAAATGAGAAAAATCAACTTATTTTCCGCTTCCAAAGCGAACTTGTGAATGCTATGCGAGAATATTTGCTTAATCACAACTTCACGGAAATCCACACGCCAAAATTCATCGACACAGCAAGCGAAAGTGGTGCGGAAGTTTTTGAGGTGAAATATTTTGACCGCAAAGCATATCTTGCCCAAAGCCCACAATTTTACAAACAAATGGCAATGGCTGCCGGCTTTGAGCGAATTTTTGAAGTTGCGCCATGCTTCCGTGCTGAGAAATCTCACACAAAAAAGCACGCAACAGAATTCACAAGTTTTGACGTTGAGTTTTCATATATAAATTCCTTCCAAGATGTTATGGACTTGGAGGCAGAACTGATTGCCTATGGGCTGAGAAAAACCAAAGAAAAGTTTGGTGACAAAGTGAAAGAAGTTTTTGGCGTGGACATTGTTGTGCCAACACTTCCATTCCCTCAAATGAAACTTCAAGATATTTATGACGAACTTAAAAGCAGATACAACTTCACCGTTCCTGAGGAAGAAAAAACCGACCTCACAACCGAGGCTGAAAGGCTTTGCGAGAGGCTGGCAAAAGATAAGTTTGGGCATGAATTTTTGTTTGTGACAGATTATCCTCCACAAAAGCGCGCATTCTATCACATGAGACAAAATGGCATTTTGCAAGGCTATGACCTCATTTGGAAGGGAATTGAAATCACTTCTGGCGCGCAAAGAGAACATAGATATGAGGAAATCAAGAAAAACGCCGAGGAAAAAGGCTTGGGAAAAGATGTTGAAAATTATTTGCAATTTTTCAAGTATGGTATTCCACCTCATGGCGGCTTTGCAATTGGTGTTGACAGGCTCACAATGCTGCTGCTTAACTTGCCATCTCTTAAAGAAGCCGAATTTCTGTTCCGCGGGCCAGACCGCTTGACACCTTAAAAGGAGTGAAATATGAAAAAAATTGATTTGTTAAAAATAAGAAATGACCCAAAAAGTTTTGCGGGCAAAAACATAACTGTTGGCGGCTGGGTTAGATCGGTGCGTGACATGAAAACCTTTGGTTTTATCGACCTCAATGACGGCACAACTTTCAAAGGTTTGCAAGTGGTTTTAAATGCCGACAAACTGAAAAATTATGCCGATGTCACAAAATTAAACACCGGCAGCAGCGTGCTTTGTCATGGCGTTTTGAAACTCACTCCTGGGGCGCAACAGCCTTATGAACTTGACGCCACTGAAGTGGAAATCCTTTGCCAAACAGACACAACTTATCCAATTCAAAAAAAGCGCACATCTTTGGAAGTGTTGCGAGAACAAGCATATTTAAGGCCAAGAACAAATTTGTTCAATGCTGTTTACAGAGTGAGAAGCGAGGCATCTTTTGCACTGCACAAGTTTTTCAATGACAGAGGCTTTGTTTATGTTCATGCTCCAATTTTAACCGCATCCGATTGTGAAGGTGCTGGTGAATTGTTTAGGGTCAGCACGCAAGACATATATTCCGGCAAAAAACTCAAACCTGAGGACGAACTTTTGGGCGGAAAAGTGTTCTTGTCGCCTTCCTGTCAACTTGAAGGCGAAGCATTTGCCCTTGCTTTTGGAAATATCTACACCTTTGGCCCTTCTTTTAGAGCGGAAAACAGCAACACGGTTAAGCACCTAAACGAATTTTGGCACATCGAGCCAGAAATGGCATTTGCCGAACTTTTTGACGATATGGACATCATGGAAGCAATGGTGAAATTTGTTATAAACTATCTTTTTGACAAATGCAAAGACGAATTGGAACTTTTTAATGGCTTTGTTGAAGAAGGCTTGCTTGCAAAACTTCACAATGTGGCAGACAGCGAATTTGCAAGAATAACCTATGACACCGCCATTGAAGAACTTTCAAAGAACAACAAAAACTTTGAGTTTAAAGTTAAATGGGGCTGCGACATTCAAACGGAACATGAAAAATATCTAACTGAAGTGGTTTACAAGCGCCCTGTGTTTGTTTATAACTATCCAAAAGACATCAAAGCGTTTTATATGCGCCTTAACGATGACAACAAAACAGTTAAGGCAACCGACTTGCTTGTTCCGGGCATTGGCGAACTCTGCGGTGCAAGCGAAAGAGAAGAACGCTATGATGTTTTAATTAAAAGAATACACGAACTTGGGCTTAAAGAAGAGGACTATTGGTGGTTCTTGAATTTGAGAAAATTTGGAAGCGTTAAACACAGCGGTTTTGGCATGGGCTTTGACAGATTTATCATGTATGTAACCGGCATGAAAAACATCCGAGATGTCATTCCGTTCCCAAGAACCCCAAACAACTGCAAATATTAAAAAACAGGCCTTCGGGTCTGTTTTTATTTTACGCCATACTTGAAACTTTTGAAGCCTTTAAACGCAACAAACTTCTTTGGCTTGGAAAGAAACATGCGTTTTGTTTGAGGATTGATATACTTCCTCTGTCCCTTTTCCTGCAAACAAAACTTTCCAAAATTTCTAATCGTCACGTCCTCGCCTTTTGAGCACACTTCCAATATGCTGTCTTTGAAAGCGTTTAAAAACTGGTCGCATTCGCCTTTTGATAGTTTTGTCTTTTTGGCTAAAATTTCCACAAATTCACTTTTATTCATATTGTCCTCCAAAAAGATGTTTATCAAATGTAAAAATTTTAAACCTCTTTTTGTTCTCTTTTTTTGAAAATCCCAAGTTTTAACACAAAAGGAATGGTGAAAACTCCATAAACCACAACTCCAAGTAGCACTGCCAACAAAATGTTTAACAGCGTTTTGAAATAATTGCATGCAACAAAGGTGTAAACGCAGAGGAACATGCACAGCGTGCCAAAAATTAAGGCAAACGCATCAGCAAAAGGCAGCGTGAAACTGACAAGTTTTTTCAATTTCCAAACGGACAAAACGCTGACAATGCCCGCCAAAACAAGATTGCCAAGAGGAAGCGCAAAGATGTTTATTGCGGGAAGTGCGGACAAAAAAAATGTTATCAAAACTTTTGCCACGCCGCCAAGCGCTGTGCACAAAAGAATAAATTTGAACTGTCCGTTGGCTTGCAACAGCATTATAAGATATTGCATAAGCGCGGTGAAAACCACTGAAAAGCCGCCAAAAAGCATCAATTCAAAGCCCTTTTTAAGCATTGGTTCTGAAAGGTTTTTGTATAGCAAAGTTAGCAGCGGCGAGGAAATCGCAACCATGCCAAAAGTGGTTGGCAAAATTAAAAACAACAAAATTTTAAGTCCGCGCTCAATAATAAACTTTCCTCCCACGCCTTTTGAAATGGCATAAGAGATGTTTGGCAAAAGCGCAGTTGTAACGGCCATTGAAATGATGAGAGGAAAGTTTAAAACCGCCCCAACAACGCCTGTTTGCAAGCCATAAAGCTGAGTTGCAACATCACTCAAAAAGCCCGCCCTTGTCAGTCTTGGAACGATAAACAGCCCATCCAGCGCATTTGTGAGTGGCACAACAGAGGCGGAAAACATCAAAAGAAAGTTGGCGTGGTCGAACTCTCGCCTTGTTTCTTTTGCGGCAAACAGCATTTTCACCCCGCTTTTTCTTTTGAAAAGATAGGTGGCAAAAATGTAAATTGTTGCCACAACCTCACTTAAAACAATTCCCAAAAAAGCGCCAAAAACGCCACTTGAAGTTCCGCGCCTGCCAAACAGCACTGAAAAAGCAAGCCCCAAAGCGAACTTTGCCACCTGTTCCAAAATTTGACTTATTGCTGTTGGAAACATATTTTCAAATCCTTGAAAAAAGCCACGAAAAGTTGCAAGAATTGCCCCAAGTGGCAAAAGCAAGATAAAAAATGAATAACTTCCGCCCACATCAACGCCTTGCAAAGAAGAAATAACTTTGCCTAGAAACAAAAAGCCCACACCCAAAATTAAGCCTATGCCGCCGCACACAAAAACCGCGCGTGAAAGATAGGTGTTTATTTTTTCATATTCCCCCTTAGCCCGTGCCGCGCCAATCAGTTTTGACAAAGTGGCAGTCACTCCGCCACAAGTGAGCACCAACGCAAAGGAATAGAGCGACATCACAAGTTGGAAAATTCCAATTCCTTCAATGCCAATAAAATTTGTGAGTGGCAAACGAAAAAGTGCGCCAAGCACTTTGCAAACAAAGCCACTCACCAGCAAAACGAGGGTGCTAATCCCCAAATTTGACCTATTTTTAAGCATATTTAATTCTATGTTGTTAAATAAAAAGCAAAAATATTCTAAAAATTTTCAAAAAGGGTATTTACAAACGCAAAAATTCATGTTATAATTATAGCGAAATTTAAACGAAAATTCGTTAAAAAGAGGTGTTTATGGAAAGATTTTATTTGGGACAATCAACTGTAAAGTATTATGGAAAAGAATCCAGACCTAATGTCGTTCCTATTGTAAGGGAGTTCACTGATTTCACATCGCCAATTCATTCCCAATTTATTGGCTTCATTGTGGACAAATTGTCAAAAAATGACACTGATACCCTTTATGACAAAATTGGAATCCTTACAAATCAGATTACAAAACAATTTTTTAGAATCATTGCTTGTCAAGATGAAAAACACAATAAAGTTTGTTTGCCAAATGTGGCTTTGTTTAATAGTGTGTTTGAAAGAGTTAAAAAAGGCAAACAGGTTGATGGCGTTTCAATGACTTCTATTGAACTTGCAGACGCATATATATCCAGCCTTGAAGAGTGCATTGACAGAAACTACGAAGCGGAAAAAGTTATTGGAGTCCTTCCAGACAATGAACCAAATCCACTCACAAAACTTCCAAAAGGATTAAAGGAAGCCACTGTTAAGCCTTATCTTGGCAAATCAAAAGGTAGATAATGTTAAAGAAAATTAAAAAAGAGGGATTTCACATCTCTCTTTTTTTATTATAAATTGCCAATCAAATTATTTTTTCTGCATCAAAATTGTTTATTTCTCTTGCTGTAAAATCATCCGCCTTTGAAGTTGCCCTTTTTGCTTCTGTAATAGCAATATTCATCTCTTCGCCCATATTCATCAGAGCTTCTTCTTCAGGCGTTTTTGGCTTTGTTTTTTCTGGCACAGCTTTTGTTTTTGGCAATTCTGCTTGTGGAATTTCTGGTGTTGGCTTTTCAATTTCAACGGGAGTTTTTTCAACTGTTTTTGGCTCAACATATGGCGCAATTACTGTTGTGGCATAACTTGTTGGAGAAACCTTCCCAAACACCTTTGACAAATCAATTTTTGGGCTTGGCTTTGTTACGCTTTTTGATCCGCCCGACTTAACCTTCGCCTTTGCTGAGGAAGGAGTTTTTTCAGCCTTTTTCTCTTTCTTCTCCTTCTTCATGTCCTCTGTGATTGTTTCAAACTTTTTGTCCTTTATGTTTGAAATTGGCTTGATGTAGCCTTCAATAATCTCTTTCCCCGCTTTTGTTTTTAAAATTTCTGGAAGAGCATTGTGCTTCATTAAAACATAGTCCAAAATTTCTTTTTGAAAGGCAAAATCTTGTGAAAGTGCTGGATTGTTGTTCAGCTTTTCTTCCATCAATTTTCTGTATTCCATTTTCAGCTTTTCGCCATCTTCGCCAAGCGTGTCCAAAAATTTCAGCATTTTCAGCAAATATAACTGCGACAAAATTGCCACAAGTTCTTGGTTGAACAAAAATTCTTCATGCTGGTGCCTCAGCAAATTTTTCAAAAATTCATCTTTTTCAATTTGTTGGTCGTCATAATAAACATTCCAGCCGTTTAATGTGTTTTGGCGAAATTCTTGCGAATATAACTCCACAACACGGTCTAACTGGGTGGTGTGTTTTATGTCCTCAATGGCATCATTTTCAATTTCAATAAACCAAATTCTTGCATCGCAATAAGAATAAGAAACCTCAATGTCAATTCTAAAGTTTAAAACAAAATCATCAAGTTTTGTGGAAGCGTAAATTGAATCCCCTTCCTGATTTTCAAACTTCTTTGGCAATTTCAAAAGCGCTTTTAAAATTCGCTCATCTCGAATGTCATATTCGCCGTCCGCAAAATCCCCAAGCAAATTGCTTCTTTGCTTCTTTTGAAAATATAAAAATTTGGTGAAATCTTGTATGAGTTTGTCCTCTTCGCTTTGCTGCGTTTCTTGAATTCCCCCCTCAACAATCCCAAAAGATTTTTTCTTCTTTTTTGTTCTCATGGAAATATTATACAATACTTTTATTTGATTTGCAATATTTTTTAAAATTTATTTAGAACAATTTTTTTTGAAAAAAAATAAATATAACTATGAAATGCACTGACGAAGAAATGGTGCTGCTTGCAACATCAATCGCCATGGAGCTTGCAAGCGGCATGACAACTGAGGAAATTGAAGAACTGAGAAATTTTATAAATCAAATTTCCTATTCGCTGACCACTTTAATTGGTTGCAAGTTTAAAAAAAGATGACAAAATGTCATCTCATTTCTCTGCCAAAACTTCAACTGTGAACTTCGCTGAAATTTCGGGATATACTTTTGCCACAACGCCATACGCTCCCGCTGTTTTGATTGGCTCTTTGAGGTCAATCTTTTTCTTATCCAAATTGATGCCAAGTTTTGCAAGTCCGTCAGCAATTTCCTTGCTTGTAACCGAGCCAAAAGTTTTGCCATTTTCGCCACATTTAATTTTTAACGTCACAGTTTTGCCCTCAATTTGTTTTGCAATCTCTTTCGCTTTCAAAATTTCTTGCTCTTTGTGAAATTTGGATGCATCTTTTTGAATGCGATTTTCATTTAATGCACTTGCATTTGCAACTTTTGCAAGCCCCTTTTTAAGCAAAAAATTGTTTGCAAAGCCATCTGCAACTTCTTTTATTTCCCCTTTCTTTCCTGTGCCTTTCACATTTTCCAATAAAACAACTTTCATTTTTCACCTCTTGAAATAAGTTTACAACATTGCGTTTTTTTTGTCAAGAATTGGACAAGAATATATTAAGAGGTAAAAAATGGATATTCGATGCAGAAAAACTAAGTGTGCCTACAACGACAGATACACTTGCAAAGCAAAAGAAATTTTAATCAAGAAAAACACTGAATGCAACAAATTTGAAGTTGGAAACAAGCCCGCTGTGGACAAAACAAAGTGGCTTTTCACGGACACGCCACCAGAATATGCCCCTCAGCGCGATAGTGCCACGCTGGACATAAACTGCAACGCTGTGTGCCTGTTCAACAACAATGGAAAGTGCGAGGCAAATGGCATAACGGTTAACGACCTCAAAGAAAAACCTCTTTGCGTCACATTTTTGCATAAATAATTAAGCGTTTAAAGTTTCAAAAATCTCAACAAACTGTTCCAGCGAAAAAGTTTCCGCTCTTTTTTGCAAAACTTCCTCGCCAAGTTTTTGTTTTAAAACTTCCTTTGAATAGGCTTGCGACAAATTGTTAAGAAGAGTTTTTCTTCTCATGGAAAAACAAGTTTGCACAAATTTTAGGAAGTTTTTTTTGTCAATTTGAGTGAATTTCTCACAGATTTCAATGTTCAAAAGCGCACTGTCCACATTTGGAGCGGGATAAAACATATTTCGGCTGATGTTGCGGACAATTTGTGGATTGCCATAAAAATTCACCATAACCGTCAGCACGCCATAATCTTTGCTGCCACTTTTGGCGCATATGCGCTCGGCAACCTCTTTTTGCACCATGATTGTGAGGCTGTCAAGTTTTGTGCCTTCTTCCAAAAATTTGAAAATGATTGGCGTGGTGATGTAATATGGAAGATTTGCCACAACCTTATATTTTCCCGAAAAACTTTTTTCAATTTCGGCTAAATTTGATTTCATAAAATCTTCAAAAACAAACTGCACATTTTTTAAGCCCAAAGAAGTTAAGTGTTCTTTAAGTTCCTTGTCAATTTCAAAAGACACAACTTTTTTTGCGTTTTGCGACAAAATCTCGGTGAGACTGCCTGCGCCCGCACCCACCTCCAAAACCTCATCCTCTTTGCCCACTTTTGCATCGTTGACAATGGCAGACAAAAGATTTTTGTCGGAAATGAAATTTTGCCCAAACTTTTTTTTAAACTCAAAATCAATCATATAGAAAACAACCTCTTTGCGTTTTGTGTTGTGATGAATGCAACTTCATCTATTGAAAGCCCTTTTAAAGATGCAATTTTATCTGCCACATATTTCACATTTTTTGGCTCGTTGCGCGTTCCTCTAAATGGCTCTGGCGCAAGATAAGGGCAGTCTGTTTCAAGCAAAATTTTTTCAATTGGAAGATTTTTAACAACTTCTTGCGCATTTTTTGCGTTTTTGAAAGTGAGAACTCCGCCAAAAGAAAAGGAGAAGCCCATTTTCATAAGAATTTCCGCGCTCTCCAAACTACCACTATAACAATGCAGCAGGCTTGGCATCTTTGGAGGGTTGTTCCTCAAAATTTCAATTGTGTCACCCATCGCATCACGGCTATGCACAACAATCGGCAAAGAAAATTTGTTTGCAAGAGAAATTTGTTTAATAAAAATCTCTTTTTGCAAGCGCTTTTTCTGCTCTATTTGCTCAATCGTCAAATCCTTCAAATAGTGATAGTCCAGCCCAATTTCACCAACCGCAACCACTTTTTTCTGTTTTAAAAGTTCCACCAACCTCTTTTCGTCAAACTTTTCCACATCCTCAGGGTGCACGCCAACATTGGCGAAAACTTTTGGGTTTTGCTGTGCAAGTTCAATCGCCCGCACAGACGAAGATAAATCACTGCTGCTGCAAATGCAGGCAACAAGTTCTTCATCCACCCTTTTCAAAACATCAATCAAATCCTCTTTGAACGCCTCATCATTGAGATGTGCGTGGCTGTCTATAAGTTCCATGCTGCTATTTTAACAAAAAGACAACAATATGTCAATTCCAGCGCCACAAAATAGTTTAAATTTGAAAAAATGAAGCCGATGCCGCATAAAATTTTGTATGAACACTTTTTGGATATTGATGATGCTTGCAAGTATGCTTGTTTTGCTTGTAACCAACCCAAGCGCAGTGCTGAGCGAAATGATTTCGGCATCAACTGAGGCGCTTTCCTTGTGCATTGAATTGTGTGCAGTTTATGCCGTTTGGCTTGGCATAATTGAACTTGTGGAATTAAGTGGTTTAAGCGAAAAACTTGCCAAACTTTTGCGACCTTTTGTCAAAAAAATTTTTAGAGTGGACAAGCCGGAAACGCAAAAACTTATTGCTTTGAATGTGTCGGCAAATATGCTTGGAATTGGAAACGCCGCAACTCCACTTGGGATAAAATCCATGCAGGCTTTGGATGACGGCAGCGGCAAAGCCAACTATGCCATGATAATGCTGATTGTTGTGAACGCAACTTCCATCCAACTTTTGCCAACAACTGTGATTGGACTTCGTGCCAACGCAGGCTCTGCCAACCCCGCCGACATAATTTTGCCAACAATAATTGCAACTTTTGTTACAACTGCGCTTGGAATTTTTCTTGTGTATTTGATTGACAAACTTAAAAGGAAGGCAAAAAAATGAGCGTTTACATTTTGCCAATTTTGTTTGTTGGACTTTTTGTTTATTGTTTAATAAAAAAAATCAACACCTATGACGGCTTTGTCAAAGGTGCAAAGGGTGCAATTAAATTGGTTGTGGACATCTTTCCTTTTATTGCAAGCATATTGATTGCTGTGGCGCTTTTGCGCGTCAGTGGCATAACAACTTTTTTGGCAAACATTCTTTCCCCAATTTTCAACTTTTTTGGCATTCCAAAAGAACTTATCGAACTTGTCATTTTGCGCCCTTTCACGGGAAGTGGAAGTTATGGGATTTTGCAGAACATTTTTACTAGTTATGGGCCAGACAGTTTCATAAGCCGCTGCGCGTGCGTGATTATGGGTTGCAGTGAAACAATTTTTTATGTTGCCACAGTGTATATTTCCCAAACAAAAGTGAAAAGACTTTTTTATGCCATTCCGGTGGCGTTGTTTTGCTCCTTTGTTGGAACAATTGTTGCCTGCCTCATCTGCAAAATAATGTAAAAAAGGCTGATTTCTCAGCCTTTACTTTTTGTGCTCTCTGCGTTTGCGGCTCTCTGCTCAATAATTGAGAAAACCGCTTCACGAATTTCTGGATTTGTTTTTAATTCCCTCGAATTTGGGTCGAACTCCACAACAACCTCTTTTAAAAGTTCCTCGTTGTTAAACATCAGCATATTGCCCGAGCCGTTGTCTTTGAGAGCATCAATCACATACATCCCGTTTGCCAACGTGTCATATGGTGAAAGTTGAAAGCCATCCAAACGCATCAAGTGATGCCCATCAGCAAAGATATTAACACCCAAGAAAATGCGCGACCCCATTCCTATTTCGTCTTTATAAGTTATTTTTTGCTTGCCACTAAAACATGTAACATCGTCAATCAAAGTGATGTTTTTTATTCCTTTTCTTTGGGCTTTTAATTCTTCAACAAAGTCGCCAAGCCTAATCTTAAACAAGCCACTGTTATATGCCTCTTGCAACATTTCGCTTTCATCTTGACGCAATTTCTTTTCCATTTCAAAAAGATATTTTCTTGCTTTGAAAATATCTGCTTCCATTTGCTCTTGTTTTTTGAGCCAAAGAACAAAATCAACCTCTTTCATAATTCTCCCCTTTTTCGCAAAAAATTATAGCACCAAAATGGATGGCTGTCAATACCCTATTTTCCAAAATTTTTTGTGTGCAACTTTTCCAAGTATGTTCCATCCTCCTCGTTTGTCACAAGATTTGGATGCACCTTAACTTCGTTCTTGCCCCCTTTAACACATCTAATCACCAAAAGTTTAACCTCGCCTTTTCCGTTCTCTGTGAAAAACATTTCCTTAACCGCAAGGTTGTGATTTTGACAAGTTTGAATAAGTTCCGCCGCCCTGCTTGCCAAATAACAGCAATAAAAACTTCCGCCAGTTTTCAACAACTTTTCGGCAGAGCAAACAAGTTTTTCACAATTTAAACAAACTTCTTCTTTTGCGATTTTCTTAACTTCGCTTTGCTGAAAATTTGTCACCTTAAAATATGGCGGATTGGAAAAAACAACGTCTGCCTTTTGCACATATTTTGAAAAATTGCAAATGTCGTCATTGACAACTTCAATTTTTTGTTGAAGATTGTTTAAACAAACATTTTTGTTTGCAAGTTCCGCCATCTCCTTTTGAATTTCAAACGCATAAAATTTTTTTATGTTTGTTTTGGCGGTCAGCAAAATTGAAATCACGCCTCCTCCCGCGCCAATCTCAACTGCCACATCCTCTTTTTTGCCTTGAATAAAATTGGCGAGAATAACGCTGTCGGAAGTGAAAGTGTATAAATTTTTGTTTTGAATTATTTTCAAATTTTCACATTGCAAATCTTCAATTCTTTCACTTTTTTTCAAAAAAACATCATTTTTTTGCAATTTTTCGCTATTTTTTTCAATTTTTTCGTCCTTTTTTGCAATTTTTGTTTTTTTCATAAAATTTTCCTTTTTAAAAAAGGGCTTTTCTTAGCCCTTAAATTTAATCTCTTCAAGTGGATATGTTTTAATTTCGCTGTCATCGCCGTCCACAAACTTAACATCCACTTCTCTCTTCAAAAGGTCATTAAACACCACCTTTCCTTTGCCATCTTTGGTTGACACCTCTGTTCCCACCTTTGGCATAACTTTGAGTGCATCTTGATAAACAGGATTTTCATAAGCAAGGCAACACATAAGTTTTCCGCAAAGCCCGCTTATACTTTGAGGGTTAAGTGAAAGATTTTGATTTTTTGCCATTTTCATGGAAACGTGGTCAAACTCGCCAAAGTTTTGTACGCAGCAACAAATTTTTCCGCATGGGCCAAAGCCGCCAAGCATTCTAACCGCATCTCGACTTCCAATTTGCCTAAGTTCCACCCTCTTTTTAAGTGTTTCGGCAAGTTTCTTAACAAGGTCACGAAAATCCACTCGATTGTCAGCAGTGAAATTTATGATGTAGCGCGAATTGTCAAAACTTGCTTCAACTTTCACAATTTTCATTTCCAAATTGAACTCTTTAATCAAACTTTTCACAGTTGGTGCAAGCTTTTCCGCTTCCAAATCAAACTTCTCCGCATCCTTAACTTCTTTTTCCGTTGCTTTTCTTAAAACATTTTTCAGCGAAGAAACCAACTCCTCCGCCGAGATTTTGTCTTGCTCCTTAACAACAACGCCAAGGTCGTTCCCTTTTTCTGTTTCAACAACAACATAATCCCCGCGCTTCAAATCGTTGCCATTTGGCGCAAAAGAATATACGTGATTGCTGTTTTTAAACTTCACTCCAACAACATCTATTTGCATAAATATTTCACCTCCAGCATCTTTAACAGCAAATTGTCAACTGCAACTGTTAGATTTGCGTTAAACTCTCTTTTCTCAACAAACTTTGAAATCAATTTTGAAATTTCACAAAGCGCTTCCACAGAAAACTCTGGCTCAACATCCTTCAAATCAGATTTAAAAGGCGTGAGCAAAATTAAATCTTCGCTGTCACATTTCAATTTGATGATGTCCTCAACCGCAATGCTTAGAACTTTTAAAATTATGTCTGTGAAGCCTTGCAAATCCAAAAAGGTTTTTGAGAATTTCACAACTTGTTTGCTTGACTTCATTTCCGTCAGCAGGCTGATGGCAAATTTTGTCACTTGCGAAAGATTTTCGTTTCTTGCCAAAGCAAGCGTCTGCCCAACATATCCTCCGCCCAAAATGCAGGCAAGTTCATCAAGGCAAACTTTTTCTATCTCCTCCCTTGAAAGCGGAGAGATTTTGATTTTTTCGCACCTAGATTTTATTGTTGGCAAAACTCGCTCTTCGCTTTTGGCGCTAATCAAAAAATAAACATTTTGTGGTGGCTCTTCAAGCACTTTCAAAAGTTTGTTTTGCGCCTCGTCTGTGGACACATCAATGTTGTTTATGATAAACACTTTTTTTGGCAAGTTCACAGGCTTAACAAAACACTCCGATACAATCTCGTTGGCATCAGCAACCAAAAGTTTTTGCCCGTTTTTTGGAAAAACTTTAACGTCAAGGTCAATCCCTTCCTCAATTCTCAAAAATTCTGCGCTGCTTTCATTGAACATGTCAAATGTGTCATATTCAAGAAGAAGCGCCGCCAAAACCAAAACTTTTGAGGATGTGTAATCGTCTTCGCAAATAAACAAGGTGGAGTTCTTAACCACGCCCGCCTCTTTTTTTGAAACAAAATCCTTAAAGAAAGGTTGATTTTTGATAATTTCTGTGAAATTCATAAATAAATTTTAGCATAAACATCAAAAAAAAGCAAATATTTGTTTTTAACAATAAAAAAACTCTTAAAAAAGAGTTCTTTTTTTCTTTCTGCCACGCACAAATCGTTCAATCGCCTTGTAACTTTCGCCAATTATTATAATTGAAAGCGAAAGCCCCAACACCACAAGCCAGCAAATAAAATCCAATTTTTGCAACTTTAAAATTTGCGTCAGATTTGTGGTTGCGATAAGTGCCAAAAGTCCAAAGCCCAAAAGCAGCGAAAGCAGAAAAAGTTTGTTTTTAAACGGATTGGATTTAAAGCAAAAATCGTTTGTTCGTGCAGTGAACATATAGAAAAGTTGTATGAGATTTAGTGTGTAAAACGCCATGGTTATTGCTGTGATTTCGCTGTAAAAACACAAGCCAAACAAGTATGCGCCCATTGTGAGCAGCGTTTGAATTGCGCCCAGCACAAAGATGCTTGTGCCAACCCCGCCGCCAAACAGCCCTTGTTTTGGATTTCTTGGTTTTTGCAGCATAACCTCGCTTTCAACCGGCTCAACCCCAAGTGCAATCGCCGGAAAACTGTCGGTGATTAGGTTCACAAACAAAATTTGAACAGGCAGCAAAAAGGTGTATCCCGGCAATATGATTGTGATAAGAAACAGAGCCAAAATCTCTGCCATATTGGCGGAAAAAAGATATTTTATTGTTTTTTGAATGTTGCTGTAAATTTTTCTGCCCTCTTCAACCGCAACAATTATGCTGGCAAAATTGTCATCCGTAATCAAAATGTCGGCAACGTCCTTTGTTACATCTGTGCCCGTTTTGCCCATGCCAATTCCAATGTCAGCCTTTTTCAAACTTGGTGCGTCATTCACCCCATCGCCCGTCATTGCCACCACATGTCCTCGTTGTTTGAGCGCCTCCACAATCATCACTTTATGTTGTGGGCTGACACGTGCAAAAACGCTTTTCTTTTCAACAATTTCGCTGAATTGCTCTTTTGAAAGTTTGTCTATTTCTTCGCCGGATATAACCTCACTTACATCTTTAACAATCCCCACTTTTTTTGCAATCGCAAAAGCGGTGTCTTTATAATCCCCCGTTATCATCACCGGCCTCATGCCCGCCTTGCGACATTTTTTAACCGCCGCCTCAATTTCAGGTCTTGGAGGGTCTTGCAAGCCGCAAAGCCCCAAAAACACAAAGTTCTCTTCCACAATTTTGTTTTCTTGCTGCGTTTTGAAGGCAAAACTAATCACCCTCAGCGCCTTTTCGCACATCTTTTCGTTTTGAAGAAAAATCTGCTTTTTTGCGAGTTCGTCAAGCGGCAAAATTTCGCCATTTTTTAAATAAGAATTGCATCGCGCCAAAACTCTGTCAAGCGCGCCCTTCATAAAACAAGTTTTTTGCCCTTTAAAGTTGTTGAGTGTGCTCATAAGTTTTCTTTCAGAGTTAAATGCTATGTCGCAAAGGCGTGGAAAGTTTTTTTCGGCTTCAAATTTGTCAACTCCATTTTTCTTGGCAAACTCGGCAAGTGCCACTTCGGTTGAGCCGCCTTGAAAACTGCTTTTGCCAATTTGAACATCATTGCAAAGAGCCATACAGTTTAAAAAAATGTCAAAATCTTGGCTTTTTTTATCAAAAAAAGTGAAAAATTCGGTTGTTTTCATCTTATTTTGAGTTATAGTTCCCGTTTTGTCAGAACAAATCACGTCACAAGCACCAAGCGTTTCCACTGCGTGCATTCGCTTTACTATGGCTTTCTGCTTGGACAATTTTGCCATTCCCAAACTCATGATTATTGTAATCACCGCCGGCAAACTTTCTGGAATTGCCGCAACAGAAATTGCAACAGCGGTTAAAAAGGCGCGCATGATGTGGCATGGGTCACACACAACTTCCAAAATGAAAGTTGTTCCCGCAACAAGCAAAATCAAATATGTTAAAATTTTGCCAACGCCCTGAATGTTTTTTTGAAGTGGCGTGAGCTCTTTTTTTGTTTCCTTTAAGCTTTCGGCAATTTTGCCAATTTCCGTTTCTTTGCCAACCCCCACAACAATCCCTTTGCCGTGCCCGTTTTCAACGATGCTGGAATTGTATGCCATGTTCTTTCGCTCCGCCAAATTTGTTTCCGCACTGTAAATCGCGTTGGCGTTCTTTTCAACCGGCTCACTTTCACCCGTTAATGCCGCCTCGTTGATTTTTAAATTGGATGTTTCAATAAGCCGTAAATCCGCCGGAACAATGCACCCCGAATTTAACAAAACAACATCGCCGTGCACAAGGTCATTCGTTTTTATTTTTGAAACCCTGCCCTCTCGCACAACCAAAGTTTTTGGCTCGGTCATGTTTTTCAAACTCTCAATTGCCTTTTCGCTTTTTCGCTCTTGAAAAACTCCAAAAAGGGCGTTCATTATAACAATGCCCAAGATAATTGCGCCGTCAACAATCTCGCCGCTGGATTTTTTCACCAAGCCTATAACAACAGACACCACTCCCGAAATGAGCAGCACCAAAACCATCAAATCTTTTATTTGTGCCAAAAATTTTGAAACAAAACTTTGTTTTTTTTCTTTTTTTATCAGCAATTTTTGCGCATCGGCAGTTCTTTGTGAAACTTTTTCCTGCGAAAGCCCATCCTTGCCCGTGCCGAAATCCAAAATCACTTCTTCAACAGATTTGCAATACTCTTTCATAGAAAATATTTTATTGTCCAAGCTGTTTCAAATATGCAAAATCAAACAATAAAAAGTGAGATGACTGAAAGTGCGATGAGATACAAAGAAAAGTAATGAAGTTTTGCTTTTTGAGTGAATTTAAGCATAACTTTTATGGCAAAGATGCCAACCAAAAAAGCTGTTAAAAAGGAAACGATTGTTGGAAAAACAGGCAGATTTATTTGAACGCCTTTTGTTGCAACCTCAAAAATTTCCATTAAAAGCGAGAGCAAAATGATTGGAATTGACATCAAAAAGGAAAATTTTGTAACGCTGTCACCTTCTGCCCCACAAGAAAGCCCCGCGCCAATTGTTGAGCCGGAGCGGGAAATGCCCGGGAAAACGGCAAAACCCTGCGCAATTCCCATGAAAAAAGCGGTTTTCAAATTTAAAGGATTTTGCGTTTTACGCTTTGCCAGCATTTGACTTATGCACAAAATTAAAGCGGTTATGGCAAAACAAATAGGCAAAAATTCACCAACAAACGCCATCTTCACAAGCGGCATAAGCACAAGCACAATCAAACAAGTTGGAATTGTTGCCACGGCAAGCATAATTGTTTGATTTGAAAAAGGATGTTTTATCATTGTCCAAATGTCTTTATGAAAAACAACCACAATTGAAAGCAGAGTGGCAATGTGCAAAAGAATGCTTAAAAACAAACTTTCTTCCATGTGAAAAAGCTTAGACAAAAGCACAATGTGCCCAGATGAAGAAACCGGCAAAAACTCAGTTAATCCCTGAACCAGCCCCAAAACAAATAAAGCAAGAAGCATATTTTTCTCCTTGCTTTATTATATTGTGCTTGAATTTGAATTATCATCTCGTTGACATGTCTTCTCTTGTTTTCTTGCGTTTTCTTGCATAGAAGAATGCGATGAAAAGCACAACCGCAAGAATTATGGCTGCCGGGATAATCAAATATAAATACCAATTTGAGCCCGTTCTCATGAAGATGTTTACGTTTGAACCTAAAACTCCAAACACGCCATAATAGTGAAGTTCGTCATAGAAAATTGCATTGTTAGCCCCATAAATTGTGTGTCCATTAAAGTTGAAAGTTCCGTCAAATGGGTTTTCTTCCGTGCCAATTGGTGTCCAGAATTTTGCGTTGAGATTTAGGTCTTTTGTGAGGATGTAACTTGCTTTTGAATATTTTAAGCCACGTCTTGAAGTTGCCCCGCTGTTTACAAGCCTCATCATCAAAATCAAATCTTCAACAGATGTTATCCTGTATGGTTCATCATTTGAACCCCAACCAGACAACTGTTCATTTTCAAGAATTTCATCGTTCCAAAGCTCTCGCGTAAAGGTTATGTCAATGGCCACCGAACCTTCAATTGAATTTTCTTCGATGAAGGCTTTTGAAAGCACAATTTTTCCATTTTCAAACAACTCTGGGTTGCTGTAAGAATTGCCCTTGTTGGTTATTAAAATTTGGCTTATTGAATATCTGTCAAAAACAAGAATTTCAATAATGATATCTCCTTCGCTCAATGCAGCTGTAAACGCTTTTGTTTCTTGCCCGCGATAGAGAACTCGCCCTGCATTTCGAACATTATTTTCATCCACTGCATTTTCAAGAACGTCATCCAAAGTTGTTGTGATGAACACCGAAACTCTTTGTCTCTCAAAAATTGGCATAATTGTTATTTCTGGCATTGACGCATCATCCCATGCGTTTGGATGGTATTCTGGCAAAACTTCAAATTGGAAATATTGATAGCCTTTTTCGTAACGCACATATTTGATATTGTCAAAAGTTTTAGAATCTCCAAAAATGTCTTTATAGTTCCAAAGTAAGCCATAGTTTGGAGAAACAAACATTTTTAACGTGATTATGTCGCCAACCTCAACATTCATTTCTCTTGGGTTGTTGACAGTTTCAAGGATTTCCCCTTTGAAGCCATTTCGCCTTGCTTCAGCAATATTTCCATTTGTTCTGTCATAATCAAATTTAAGCAAAACGCCTTTTCCTGCAAACACAAGCCTCATAGAGAGTTGTAAATTTGGATTTTGCCTTACTGTGTAAGTTGGATTTGTTGAAGGCCTGCCAAGAAGAGGATAAACGCTCCAAGAAACAAATCTATATCCTTCATCTGCTTCAGCAAAAACTGTGACTTCTTTATTTGGGTCATAATATCCCTTTTGATTGAGCTCATAAGCTGTGCCCTTGCTGCCTTCTTCATAGCCCTCTTGTGAAAGAGTGAACTTGCCAAGCCCGCCATCAACTTGAACGCTTATTTGCCTAAAATACCACAGTTCAACATGGCATTCCGAATATGCATCCGCCTCATCAGAGGTCCAAGGGATGTTGTTTGATGAAGCATAGTTTGATGTGTCAATGTAAGACCACTCCGATTCGCCCGGCCTACGCTGTGCGATTATCATTTTGAAGAACTCAAAACCCGCAACTTTTGGCGCAACAAAACGAATGTCTGTGCCATAAGCAACTTCAATGCTTAAAGGCTCTGTGAAATAATACCATGAATTGTAGTTGTTCACACCAGAAATCAAATCTTTTGCAGTGAGTTCCACGCTAAGTGGCGCGTTGAATGAGAAGGTTATTCTGGTTTTCAGGTAAGACATATATAAGTATAGTGAAATTTCAATTGAGCCGTCTGGCATCATCTTTGCGTTGTCTTCCAGAACATAGTGTGTTGGGGTGATTGAATTTAAGGCATATCCATTTTCGGTCCAAGGGCCAACAAACATGAAGTCAGAATTCACATAAAGTCTACCCGCGCCGTTTTCACGCGTGAAGTAACCTTGATAAACATAGTTTGTTCTCTTCAAAGTGAGTTTTGCAATTTCATCAAGCCCAAAATCAAATGTTTCAAAATAATAAATGCTTCTTGTCAACAAAATTGTGTCATTGTCTTTAAACAAAACATTATAAGTTGTTGGAATCAGCATAAGCTTTATACTGTTCACATCCAAGAAATCTCTAACTTTAAACGTCACCTTGCCCGTGAAGCCCGTGTCTTCAATCACAAGTTTTTCAAACAAAATTTCTCCAACTATAATTTCTGTGCCATCAGCTGAAACAATAATTGCATTTTTATAGGTGAAACCTGCCCTTATGAACGCCGTCACTGAGAAACCAACATTTGTGTAACCAGAAACGCGGATTTGTGGTGTTTCATTGCTTGAAACCCATGCTCTGCCTTTGCTGTCATCGTCTATTGTAACCCTAAACAAACCGCCGTCAACTTCAAAGTTCTCTCCCGTTTTTTCGCTGACAAACGAAAGGTCAACAAAGTTTAATTGTGAAGTGTAAACCAAATCAATTTCAAAGCGTCCCAAGTTGGTTGACAGCACGTAAACACTGTATAACAGCCCGTCGCCATTTGGATTTTCTTGATTGATTAACAAAATGTCGCCAGTGTAATCAATTCGGCTGAGAACAAAACCTTTTCTTGTGACATTTATTAAAAGTTCAAAAACGCTGTTTGAATGAGAAACAACAGAAAATTCTGAATTTGAAACCAATTTTCCATCAACAAAATCATCTGCTGCAAAGTGGATGCGCGTGTTGTTGATATAGCCAAAGCTGTTTAACGCATTCGCTCCGCTTCTTATTGTAATTTCACTTAAATCCTCTTCAAGATTTGAAACGTCATTTTCAATTTCAAGTTTGGACGAGAAACTAAGTTCAACCTCTTTGGCTTGCAAAACAACATAAACGTCTCGCACCTCAGATTGAAGTTGGTTCCCTTTTATTGAGAACACCGCTTTGCCATTCACAAAATCGGCTCTTCCTTCAAACACCACAACAAAATCGGTGTCGATATAATATCCAAACCCAACAAAG
>CANRFP010000012.1 GCA_947629895.1 uncultured Clostridia bacterium
GTGATTTTGCAAGGTGCGGAAAGGGGCTCGCGGGGAAAACGAATTTTAGCGGTCCGGCACGCCTGAGATTCTTCGCTACGCTCAGAATGACAGCAGAAAAATGAACCCGAATGACAATGGGCGGGCTGTCCGCGTTAAAAATTCTAGTTGTCCCCGCGTAACATTTTCTCTTTTAAATAAATACAATGTAATGTGCAAGCATTTTAATGCACAAAAAATAAAAGTCGTTTACATAAGAAAATTTTTAGGAGGCACAAATGAACTTTTTCGGAGGCTCAAATTGTGGCAATGTAGGAAATTGTGGTGGCAACAATGATTGCTGCTCCCTTATTTTCTTACTTTTGCTCTTGCAAAACTGCGGATGTGGTTTTGGTGGCTTCAAGGGCGGAGAAATCTGCATCGACTGTGGAACTCTCTTGTTCTTACTTTTGCTCTCAAACTGCGGAAACAATTCTTGCAACAACTAAAACAAAAAGTCCTGCCGCTCGCGCAGGATTTTTTTTATTTTTATCATTTTTGTAAGAAAAAATGGCAAAAAATCGCTTAAAAACACATTTTTTTTGAAAAAACTCTTTACTTTTTCCTTTTTTAATTGTATTATTAAACTAAGAGTAGAGAGGTGAAAAATGAATATTGAGAGAAAATATGGCGATGGAGCAGAACTTGTTTGGGAAGATAGAAAAAGATTTTGTGGCCTGCCACTTTCTTTTACAAGATATCAACTTGTAAGAAAGCCTGGCGCTTGGTTTAAGATTTTTTCAAATGTGGGGCTGTTGTCATCATCAATCGGTGAAGTTAACATTTATCGTATTTGTGACATTGATTTCCGCCAATCTTTGTTTGGAAAACTTTTCAACACGGGCGTCATCACACTATACAGCAATGATGAAACAATGCCAACTTTTGTTTTAAAGAACATTAAAAATCCATACAGAGTGCGCGATATGATTTCAACATATGTTGAAGAACAAAGAAAACTTTATGGCATCAAACTTACAGAGTTCCACCGTCACGATGGTTGATTAAAAAAATTTGAAGAACGCGATTTGCGTTCTTTTTTTATTTGACAAAACATTTTCAAATAGTATAATGTTTTATAGGAGAAAAGATGAATTTCACATTTTATGATTGGTTGATTGAAAACAAAGAAGCGATGGGCGTTGGACCGGGACTGTGGTGTCCGCTGCATATCACCTTAATTGTTTTGCTTGCCGCTTGGCTGGTTTGTTTTTGGTTTATTGCCGCAAAACACAAAAAATTTGCTTTAAAACTCACCACTGTTTTGTGTTGGATTATGATTTTTTCTCGCCTTTTCCGAATGGGGCTTTTGTTTTTCAGTGGAAAACAATCGTTTGTGGAAGTTTTGCCTTGGCATTTGTGCCACCTCATGAGTTTTGTTTTTCCGCTGTTTTATTTAACCAAAACAAAAAAATTCTTTTTGGCAATTTTGGTTGTAACTTTCTTTGGCGGAATTTTAACCTTTTTGTTTGGTGATTATTATTATCTTTCCACTTTATCCTTTTTGCATTATGAAAGTTTGTTTTTGCATTTTGCCATGCCAACTGTTGTTATTGCCTGCCTTGCAACAGGTTATTTCAAAGTTAGAGTTAAAGATTTTTGGCAACCCGTGCTTGGAATATTTTTGATTGCAGGCTGGTCTATGATAGGCAATCTGCTTGTTAAAGATGCAAACTTTTTATATCTCATGAAAAACGGGTTGCCTTTCAATTTGTTTCGCGGACACAGCCATCTTTTCACATATGCAATACTTTTGCTTGTTATTGCCTTTATCACAATCACGCCTTTTTATGTTTATGACAAAATAAAAAAGAAGAAAGAGGACAAATCTTTCTCCATTATTTGGAATGTTTTAACAAATCCACTTTAATCAATTTGCGGTGACAATCACATCTGCGCCCGTGTTTAAAACATTTTTAATTATCACTTGCCCAAACTTGGCATCTTTGAGCCTTAATTTTTCAATCTCTTGCACGCAGGCAAACATCAACTTTTTTGGGATTGGTTTGTTTGTTTTGCACGAGCGAACACCTTTTGCCGTTTTCACAGAAGTGGTCACAATGCGCTTTGGAGCGGTTAGTTCCTCTTGGGCGAAAGTCACGCCACGATTGCAACTGTTTCCCGTCACAGAAATTTTGTCGCCCACTTTTGAAACTGTAAGTTCGCATCCCATTGGGCACATAATACAAATCATTTTTCTTTCCATACTCACCCCTTATTCAATTGAAAGTGTAATTTTTTCAGTTGCACCGCTTTTATCAAACTCAAAACTGCCCATTTCGCCCGGCACGCCAGCATAAACAAACTTTTTGCCCAAAATAACATCTCTGCACTTTGCCACAATCGTCTGTTTTACAACTTTTCTTTTCAGCCTAAATTTAAACTCCACTTTGCCGCTTCCCTCATAAATTGTGCTTGGCAAAACATTGGAAGTTTTCCTTGTGCATAAAGGCTTGCAAATTTTCCAGCAAGTTGGGCTTCCAAAGCCACATTGTCCACAAGGTCATGAACATGCAAAATGTTTCCGCACGAAAACAGCCATTCTTTGTCCGTTTGATAGAACTCATTCACAATCGCACCATTTGTCACCCGAGAAGTTGAAAC
The DNA here is from genome assembly GCA_947629895.1 of uncultured Clostridia bacterium. The sequence continues at coordinate 2,623 of CANRFP010000012.1, forward strand.
AAAATCCGCCAAATTCATTTCTGGAATAAGCCCAACCGAAAGCACTATTGTGTCACACTTCAAAAACTTTTTTGTGCTTTCAATAGGTGCAAAATTTTCGTCAACTTGGCCATAATACACCCCTTCCACGTGGTCCGTTCCAACAACCTCAAAAATTGTGGTTTGAAACAAAAGTGGAATGTTAAAATCTTCAAGGCACTGCATTATGTTTCTTCTAAGCCCACTTGAAGTTTTGTTTATTTCAAGCACCGCATGCACCTTTGCTCCTTCAAGCGTCAGGCGTCTTGCCATGATAAGCCCAATGTCGCCACTTCCCAAAATGACAACATCCTTGCCAACCATTTTTCCGTCTATGTTTATCATTTTTTGCACAGTGCCTGCCGTCAAGATGCCCATTGGGCGAGTGCCACAAAGGCTGATGTTCCCTGCCGTTCGCTCTCTGCATCCCATTGCCAAAACAACCGCTTTTGCTTTTATTGTTGCAACCCCAACGCTGCCGCTAACTTCAACTTTTCCTTCTTCAATTTTTGTGACAAGCGTGTTTAAAAGAACTTTTATATTCTTGTCCGCCTCAACTTCAAGCCTAAGGCGATGAGCAAATTCTGGGCCTGTTAACTCCTCCTGAAAAAGATGCAGCCCAAATCCGTTGTGGATGCACTGATTGAGTATGCCGCCAAGCGTGCCGTCTCTCTCCACCAAAATAACTTTGCTCCCGTTTTTTGATGCAGAAAGCGCCGCGCTCATGCCTGCCGGCCCGCCTCCAATAACCAAAACATCTGTGTTCATTTTCCACTCCTTATGTCGCCGATTGCAACATTGCTTCCGCGATTTTCTTTTATCACCTCTTCATAGGCAATTTTGCGCTTTTCCATTATTGTTTTAACAACTTTGGTGAAGCAAAATCCGCCTTGACATCTGCCCATTCCAGCGTTTGTTCTTCTTTTAACTCCATCCACAGAGCGCACTTTAAGTGGCCTTGACAAAGCCATAAGCACATCACCTTTTGTTATGTTTTCACACTTGCAAACAATTTGACGGTAATTTTCATCCTCTTTTGCAAGTTCAATTTGTGTTTTTCTGTCCAAATCTTTGAAAAGCGTGTATTTTGGCAAAGTTTTCAAATTTTTCTTTTCAACATCTTTAAAGCCTAAAAGTTCCACAACCATTTCCGCGATTGCTGGCGCACTTGTAAGCCCCGGCGAACAAATTCCTGCCACATTGATTGCCCCGTCAACTTTTTTGGAGCGTTCAATAACAAAATCCTCGCCGCAAATCACTCTCACGCCGGCAAATTCTCTTATTGCGTGGCGAAAATTTATGCCGTCAAAAATAAGCGCCGATTTTTGCTTTATGCTTGCAAGCCCCTGATAAGTTGTTTCTTTTGTGCCACGATTTTCTTCACTTGTTGGCCCAACAAGATAGTTGCCGTCAACCGTTGGAGTTATCAAAACCCCTTTCCCAATTTTTGTTGGAAGAGGAAAAAGTGTGTGACGAGCATTTAAGTTGTAATTTTTGTCAAAAACAAAATATTCCCCGCGCCTAAATTCCAATTTTTTGCGCTCTGTTCCCAAAATTTTTGCAACATCGTTATAGCCACTTCCCGCACAATTTATCACTTTTTTCGCAAAAAATGCACTTTTTTTCGTTTTTATTTCAAAAATTTCGCCATTTTTTGTGCAAGAAGTTAAATCTTCTTCCAAAAATATTTTTGCACCATTCAAAATTGCCTCATCGGCAAGAGCAATTGTGAGCATATATGGGCTGACTATTGCAGACGTTGGTGCATACAAACCAACCGTCACCGATTTGTTTATGTTTGGTTCAAGTTCAAGAATTTGCTCCCGATTTAAAATCTCAACCTTCACGCCGTTTTGCTTTCCGCGCTCATAAAGATTTTCCACCATTTCGCGATTGTCGCCCAGCACAAGCGCCCCACATTTTTTGTATGGAACATTCAACCTCTTGCAAAGAGCTGGAAAAAGTTTGCTTCCTTGAATGTTCAATTTGGCTTTAAGCGTTCCCGGCAGTGGGTCATAACCCGCGTGGACAATTCCGCTGTTTGCTTTGCTTGCTCCCGTTGCAACATCGCTTGCTTTGTCAATTAAAACAGCCTTTTTGCCAATGCGCGTGAGTTTGTTGAGAATGGCACAGCCCACAACTCCACCACCAACAATCAAAACATCATAAATTTTATCTTCCATAATCATCCTTTTTGTTATTTTAATCTTTTAATGTAAAATTTGTCAAATAAAACAAAATCTTTTGCATTTTGTTTTTAATAAAGAATTTGTTGTGTTAAAATATTTTATATATGGAGGATGAATGAGAAAGTTTGTTTTAGGACTTGATGAAGGAACAACAAATTTGAAAGCAGCGCTTTTTGATGTTTCAAAAATGGACATTGTGGACAGCGAAAAGCGCTCTTTAAAAAGATTTTTGCCACATGACGCTTGGGTGGAACAAGATGCAGAGGAAATTTACAAAAAAATTGTCGCCGCAAGCCGCGCACTTTTGAAAAGAAATGAGGTGAAAAAAGAAGAACTGCTTGGCGTGTCACTAACCAATCAGCGCGAAACGGTTGTTGCGTGGGATAGGCAAACGGGGAAGCCAATTTACAATGCAATTGTGTGGCAATGCCGAAGAACAACCAATTACATCAAATCGCTTTCTCAAAAACGAAAAGAAAAAATAAAAGAACTCACCGGGCTTATTCCAAATCCTTATTTCAGCGCCAGCAAATTTAAGTGGATTTTGGAAAATGTTAAGGATGCGAAAAAACTTTTAAAACAAAACCGGCTTTGTTTTGGAACAATTGACAGTTTTTTGATTTTTAGATTAACCAAAAACCATTTCACCGACACCACAAATGCAAGCCGAACAATGCTTATGAATTTGAAAACTTTGGATTGGGATGATGAACTTTTGAAAATTTTCAAAATCCCAAAACAAACCTTGCCAAAAATTTTGCCTTGCGACAGCGACTTTGGAGAAATCAAACCTTTTATTGGCGCACATCTTAGAGCAGTCATTGGTGACCAGCAATCCAGCATGATTGGGCAGTCGGCAGTGGACAAAAATGAATGCAAAGTAACCTTTGGCACGGGCGGATTTGTGCTTTTGAATGTTGGAAACAACGCAAACAAGCGCCTGCCAAATTTGCTAACAACCGTTGCTCACACTTTGAATGGAAAAACGGAATATGCAATTGAAGGCAGCATATACAGTGCGTGCAGCGCAATAAATTTTCTGCAAGACAATTTTTCGTTTTTCACTGATGTGAAAACAACAGCAAAAATGGCGTTGAGTTTGCCTTCAAATGAAAATGTTTATTTTGTTCCCGCGTTCACCGGGCTTGGCGCTCCTTATTGGAAAGATGAAGCGCGAGGAATGATTGTTGGCATGACTTTTGACACAAAAAAAGAGCATATTGTTCGCGCATGTTTGGAAAGCATGGTTTACAACACAAAGGACATTTTGGATGAAATAAAACGTGCCGGGCTTGTGCCAAAATTTTTGAGTGTGGATGGCGGAGGAAGTCAAAACGAATTTGTTTTGCAATTTTTGTCAGACATCTTAAATCAAGAAATTGTGAAAAGCGCCTTTTCGGACGCCACAATATTAGGTGCAATTTATGTTGCTTTAATTTCATTGCAGGAGGCAACAAAAGAACAGATTAAACAGTTGTCACTTGGAAAAAATAAATATAATCCAAAAATTTCAGAAACTGAAAGACGAAAAAATTTGAATGGCTGGAAAAAAGCGTTAAACAAAATTTAGGAGGGAAAACATGAAAGAAGAAAAAAAGCAAATAACACAAAAGGCAGCGGCTGCGAAATCTGCGACAACAAAAACAACCGCAAAAACGGCACAAAAAAACGTAAAAAATTCAAAAACAACAAAAAAAGTTGAAAAAACGCCTCAAAAACAAGAAAAAAATGCAAAAAAAGTGCAAAAAGTGGCAAAAACGGAAAGAAAAACAAATGAACCACAAAAAATTGTTGGCTTCAACGGCTTGGCTTTGAACACCTATATTTATGACGATGTTGCATCGCCAAAAGCAGTTGTTGTGATTGTTCATGGCATGATGGAGCACGCATCGAGATACAAAAACTTTGCCGAATTTTTAAACAAAAATGGTTATATTGTCATTGCCAACGACCTTAGAGGCCACGGCTTCACAGCGGAAAGCAAAGAAAGGCTTGGCTTTGGCGAAGAGGACATTTTCACCGAAACTTTAAAAGATGAACTTAATGTTATAAACTATGCCAGCGAAACATACAAACTGCCAATCTATGTTTTTGGACATTCTTATGGCTCAATGATAAGCCAAGTTTTAATTCAACTTACAAACAACATTGAAAAATGCGTGCTTTGCGGAACAACAAATGGAGGCGCTGCAAACATGAGACTTGGCAACATGCTCGCCCACATCCTCACACCTTTTAGAGACCCAGAAGGGCCAGGCGGAATGATTGAAAAAATTGTTATGAAATCTTTTGAGAAAGGCTTTGACAGAGGAAATTGGCTCACACGCGATGAGGCTGTTTTTGATGCCTACAACCAAGACGAATATTGTGGCGGCAGTTTTCCTTTTGGATTTTACAGAAGTTTAATGACAAACATGGCAAAAGCAAACAAAGGGCTTGAAAAAATTGGAAATAAAAAACTGTTTTTGATTGTTGGCAGCGAGGACCCTGTTGGGCAAAAGTCCAAACAAGTTCGCAAATTGTTTAATTTATATTTAAACAACAACATAAATGCCAAACTTAAAGTTTATGAGGGCGCAAGACACGAACTTATAAACGAAACAAACAAAGATGAAGTTTATGCCGATGTTTTGAATTTCTTTGAAGAATAGGAGGTGTTATGACAAACACAATTTTTCTTGGAGCGTTTAGCCTTGTTTTCACTGTGCTGTTTTGCTTTTTTCGAGCAAGAAAAGCATGCGTGTTCACACTGTGTTTAAAAACAATCGCATCCATTTGCTTTGTGTTGTGTGCAATTTTTAGCATATATTCGGTTGGAATGACCGACATCAACTTGTTCATTCTTGTTGGGCTTATTTTGGGGCTGATTGGTGACATTATGCTAGACCTAAAAATTGCATACAAAGAAGAAGAAAATCAGTATTTTGTTGCCGGAACAACCTTCTTTGCAGTTGGGCACATTTTTTACTTTGTTGCCGTTTTGCTTTACAACATACACACCCTTCCAAACAATTTGCTGTGGAACATCTTAATTTCTCTTGCCTTTGCAATTTTGTTCACTCTTGCAATTTTATTGCTTCACAAAAAATTGGGACTTAATTTTGGAAAACATATCTATCTTTGCATGGGCTATTCTTTGATACTTGCTTTTATGATGGCTTTCTCAATTTCAATAGCAATCTTTGTTCCAATGTTTTGGATTTTTGCGGCAGGCATGATTTTATTCTTGCTTTCAGACCTTGTGCTGTCAATGCAATACTTTGGTTCATACACTCAAAAAGTTTGGATTTATGTAAATCACCTTTTATATTACGCCGCACAAGTTTTGCTTGCTGTTCAAATCTTATATCTTGCAATTTAAAAAATAAAATAATTTAAAATGCAAAAATTTATTAAAAAAATATAAAAAAATGCAAATAAATTCAAAAAATAATTAAAAAAACACCAAAAAAAAGGTGTTTTTTAATTTTTTATTATTATTTTTTTATTTTTGATTATTTTTAATTTATTTTTTTATTTATTATATATTTTTTCAAATTCAAAAACAATTTTATTAAACACATTTTCTTTTGATTGTGTTGCATCAATTATTCTGAAACGCTTTGGCTCACGCTTTGCTCTTTCCAAATATCCTTTTCTAACCTTATCATGATATTCTTTTCCTTTTGTTTCAAAGCGATCTAAATTTTTTAATTTTTCATCTTTACTTTTTCTGAGCATTCCATCTTCATAACTTATGTCAAGCAAAAAAGTCAAATCTGGAGTGGCCCCTTTGCCAATCGCAAAATTGGTGATGGATGCAATGTCTTTCAAATTCAAACTCCCCGCATAACCTTGATAAGCAAACGAACTGTCATAAAATCTGTCCATAACAACAACTTTGCCTTTGTTTAGTGCGGGCTTAACAACACTGTCAATCAACTTGCTTCGGCTGGCGGAAAAAAGCAAAAACTCGGTGACTGCATTCATCTCTTGTTTGTTGTCCAAAAGAAGATTTCTTATCTTTTCGCCAAGTTCCGTTCCGCCTGGCTCACGCGTGAGTATGTAATCTATTTTGTTTTGTTTCAAATATTCTTCAAAGAGTTTTATTTGCGTGCTTTTGCCACACGCTTCTCCGCCCTCAAAAGAAACAAGCATTCCTCTTTTCATATTTCCTCCCATTTTGTTTTTGCCAAAAAGAGAAAACTCTTAATGGCAATCACAGTGGCCTTCACAGCAGTGGTCTTCACATTCGCACATTTCTTCGTCTGTTATAACATATTTTTCAAGGCTCAATGTTTTGTAATAATTTTCTGGCATAAATTCGGTTGTGAAATATCCATAAGGCGCTGTTAAAACTTCTGGAATTCTGTTCACAATTGTGGCACAAGTAAGTTCCACAGTGGCTGGCCTTTCAATAACAACTCTTGTGTTTGGCTCGCCTTCAATTGTCCAATCGTTGCAGTCGAACTCTGTGCTGTCATAAACCTTTCCAATGCACTCAGTTTCAAGCACAACGCCCTCTTTTGTTGTGGTTGTGACAACAGCGCTCATTCCTGTGCAAGCGCCTTTTGGAATTGTCATGCCAAGAGTTGAACTTTTGATTGCTTTTTTTGCAATTTGTGGCACGCAAGTTTGCGTTTGGCTTTTAACTGTTAGTCCAAGTTTGCTGCAAAGCCAACCGTTTACATTCCACATATAACTTGGAGCAAACTTTCCGCTGTTTATTATCTTTTTTCTTTCAGCATCGCTCATTCTGTCAAGAGAAGCAACTTCCTTGTCAAAATCCTCTGGCGTGAGCCCTGCCCCATGCGCCCTTGCAAGTGCAATGCCATAGTCCTCAACGTTATAACTTGACTTGCCTTTGATTTTTGTGATTTTGTGTGTTGCACCAGCAAGCACGCTGATAAGATTTCCCCAGAACACATCTTGATAGCCGCTTCCACAAATTGTGCAGCCATTTTGAATTGCAAGTTCGTTGATTTGTTTGTAAAGTTTTGGATTGCTGTTTTGTGGGAAAAATGCCTCTTCACAAGTTGAAATTGCGTTCACGCCACATCTAGCACAAATGAGAAATGCCTCTTGAATGTCTGCAAGCAAACTCATTGTTTCAACAATAACAATGTCAACCTCGTTTTCCTGCAAGAACTTTTCAAAATTTTTTGCATCTTGAACTTTGACTTTATACCTTTTCCCATCGCCAATAATTTCGCCTATATCTTTGCCAAAAAGGCTTTTATCAATGTCAAATGCGCCAACAACTTTTGCGCCTTTTTCAAACACATAGCGCATTGTGTATTTGCTCATTTTCCCTGCCCCATATTGAACAACATTTATTTTTCTTTTCATTATTTTAAACCTCCTTTTTTATTCTATAATATTTGCCAAAAAATTCAAAATAAAAACCAAATTTTGCAAAAAAAAGAAGAGCTTTTTGCCCTTCTTTTATTGTTTGCTTAGATACTTATTTTTCTTCTCGCGATTTCTTCTGATAAAGTAAATTATAAGAACCGTTGCAATAAGAATCAAAGGAATTATCACAAGCAACCAAACCCACCAATATGAAATTGGTGCAGCCTTCCAAACAGCGTAAAGCACAAGCCTTCTTTCGCCATTTTCTCCAAGCGTGAACAATTCAATAAAGTTTTCATCGATGGTAACCTTTTCAAGATTGAAGAAGGCAACTCCGCCATTTGCTGCAAACGACCAACCAAGGAATGTTCCGCTGTTTCTAAATGTGTTTGGCCCAAGTGAAACGGATTGTCCATACTCTGCTTCAATTGTTGTAACTCCGCCTCGTCCGCCATTTGCGTTGAGCACAATAACAACAACAGTTTTCTTTCCAACAGCCTTCAAAGTGAAGTTTGTGTCAACTTGTTTAACATCAAATGGATATTCCCTACCTGCCGAACCGGCAATTTGAGCTCCATTCAAATACCAGCTCTCAAGCGAGTAACCAATTGCTGTTGTTGCTTGCAATCTGATTGTTTCGCTGAATTTGACACTGTAGATATAATAGTTATCGCCAGTTTCCAAAAGCATCAAAGTGGAATTTTCAATATCGGTTGGAAGAACTGTGACGTCTGTGATGCCCGAGCTTCTGTCATAGGTTGCTCTGAACTGAACAGTCTTCAAGTTGTAATACAATTCCACAACTGTGAACTCTGTGCCCGCAACGATTGTGTAATTGTCTCTCCCTGCATGATTAAAGTCATATCCAATTTGAGCTTTTTGAAGAACGCTAATATCAATTTCGGTGTTTGTTGGGCCCGTCAAAGTTTCGCGAAGCCTCTCAACATATTTTCCATCAAGTTGCTCGTCATAGTGAACAACATAGTAGGTGTTTGTTCCTTCTCTCAATTCAAAGGTGAACACTTTGCTTTCAGTGATTGTGAAGATGTATGGATTTTCCTTGCTTTGAAGCGTTCCGTCAATATACCACCCTTCAAAAACATAACCTTGCAAAATCTCAGCAAAAATTTCAACTTCATCGCCATACAAATATGAGCCATTGCCACTTACGCTTGTTGCGATTCCTTCATATTCTGGCAAAGTTTCAATTTGAACTGTCAAAACTTTTAATCTAAGATAAATTTGAACAATTGTTGTGCCATCAGCATGAAGCAAAGGTGTTTCTGAAATATCTTGTAAATCTTCGCCAATTTGAAGCAAGAATTTGAAGTCAAAATCTTCAAGATTGTAGCCAAGCAACAAGTTTTCCACCTCTTGTTCTGAGAATTGGTCTTTAAAGTTGTCTTTAATCTTGGCAATCAATTCAACAATATCTTCTCTTGTGAAGTAGTGGTTTGTTGTTCCCTCCAACTGAACATCTGTTCCAATTTGCTGATATACAAATTGGCCGTCATCAGTAAGTTCAAGCATTTGTCCAAAATATTCAACCAAATATTTTGTGTCATTTTTTGCCACGATGGTTGCTGTTACAATCAATTCGCCGCTTGGCATTGTTAAGTTGAATGAGAGTTCATCAACTTTCACATCTTCGCCATTCAAAGAATAAGTCCAGCCAGCAAAATCATAACCAACTTCAAGTTCCAAAGACAAGGTTATAAGTTTGCCATACTTAATTCTCCAATAATTATCTGCAGATGGAACAGCATTCGTGCCATCACACACAACTTGAATTGAGTGCTCAACAACGCCTTCATATGCGCCGTCCAATTCAATACGCAAATCGATGTCAGCTCTGTTGTAGTAAATTGTGACAACAGTGTTTCCGTCGCCGCCAACTCTCTGCTCGCTATTTCTGCTTGAAACGTCTTGCAGAACATAACCCTCAGGAATTTCAACTTCATAAAGTCCAAGGTCGTCATCGGTGATAACTTTGCCTGTTTGTTTAAACTTCTCAACATCGGCAACGCTTTCAAGTGTTTCATAGGTTCCGTTAAACTCGTCTGTTTCAAACACTCTGTGAACAACAAATCTTGTTTCTTCTGCTTTTGCGTTAACTTTGATTGAAACTGAAACAGATGTCATTGTGAATGTTAGAACATATTTTGCATAGCCTGTTTCATCATCGGTTGATGTTGTCACATGAATGTCACTCAAATCTGGCTTTGTGAACGTTCCATCTTCTGCAAAGGTGAATATGAAGCCAAAGTCTCCATCCTCAAAACTTACTGTGTCAGCAAGTGAATAGCCTTTGTATAAGATAAAGGTCAATTCAACTGAAGCGCCATAAGAATATGCTCTTGAAGTTGAGTTGCTGTAAAAGGCCTCCGTCATGGCTGCTTCAATGACAACTTCCACGTCAAGTGCAACGCGCCTTATCTCAACTCTAATTGTTGTGCTGCCATCGCCACGAATTGTTGTTCCTGCTTCAAGAATGATGTATGGCTCTTCAAGACCTTCCATGCTGTCAAGCGTTTCATCAATAACCGCTTCAACCATCTCTCTTGTGATTTCGCTGTCAGTTGCGCCTGTGCCTGTTCCACGGATTGGCTCTGCAAACTCATGTGTGTTTGGATCTTCAATGTAAATCTCAACAGTGTAAGTCATATCTTGCCTTGCATCTGCCTCTGCATCAACAATGAGATTGTATGCAACCATTGTGAAGCTGCTGTCAACAAACTCAATTTCACTTGCAAAAACAAATCTTGCATTGATGTAACCCGCTTTTGCTTCAAGAGAAAGTGTAACTTTGTCGCCAAATTTAACAACATAAACCGCACGTTCTGGGCTGCTTTCATCTTCAAGGAAGGTTGCTGTGTGTTCCGCTGTTAAGTTCACACTTTCAATGTGCTCAGAAATGTTTATTGTAACAGTGAATGTTTGTCGTTTCATAAACACGCGGATTGATTGTCCAACACCCAAATTTTCGATAACATCAAGATTGTCTTCATCAAAAACAAATCCTTCCAAGTTAACGTAATGAACATAGCTTTCATTTTGCATTAATAGGTTGTATATATCTCGGCTGTCAACGCGCCATTCTGTCCAATAAGTAACTTCCTCGTCAACAATAATATAGTTGTCTTCATCTTCCAACTCTTTGTCATAGGTGCCGTCAAGTTTTTGTTTCAAAATTGTAACATCAATCTTAACTCTTCCATTTGCCCAAAGAATGTAAAGGTCAACATTTGCGCCTTGCTCTGTTGTGAGGTTTGAAACTGTTGCAGCATAGTCATATTCACATCTAATCTCAACCCTTTCTTCGCCATTCATGTAATACCAACCAGCAAAGTCATAACCTTCATTGCTTGGCCAATCAAGGCTGCTAAATGGTGGAAGTGTTGCTGTGTCGCCATAAGCCACATCTTCAATTTTAACCACATTTTCCTCATCGTCTTCACTGAAATGCAAAGTGATTGAATATGTAATTGGCTTCCAAATTGCATAAACTGTGATTACGTCGCCATCAACAGATGTTATGTTCCAAGCATAATCAAAGCCTTTCACTTTGTAAATTCCTGGCCCAAGTTCTTTCAATTGGTCAACGCTTTCAACTTCAATAATTTCGCCTTGTTCTGTGAGTGCCCATCCCATGAAGATGTAACCTTCTCTTGTGATTTCTGGAACTCGGCTTAAAACTCTAAGTTGTTCTGGTGTGTTGTAGTGCAGATTTTCGCTGTTTTCAAGTGTTCCTTCACCATTGTTTGCGTCATATGCAACCGAGTAAACAATTGTTCTCCAAACGCCATAAAGATGTATGCCGCCTTCATAGCCAACAAATTTTCCGCCATCTTGCCACTCTTTTGCTGCAAACACTTCGTCAAGTTCGGCATCAATTTCGGTTGCAGCAGAATTTCCAATTGCCCATCCAAGAAGAACATATCCTTCTTCTGCAAAAGTGTTTGCAACTTCACTGTCTAGTGCAACTTCGCTGTTAAATTCAACATCAACGGTAACTTCATCTTCTTCAAAATCTTGCAAGTTTCTGTGATATGTGAGTTGATAAGTTTTAGGAGAAACGTCAATTGTTATCTTTATGTTGTGAGCAAACATTGTGAATATTGTGCTTCCTTCAAAGCCTTCATCTTGAGGGTCTTCTGAATCTGGCTCTCTTGGCTCCTCTCTGTAAACAAAACCATTTTCATCAAGAAGTGTATATTCAAGATATACATCTTGCCCCTTGTTGTCCGTGCCTGTGATTGTTAATTTGTTGAAGGTGTAGCCTTTTGCAGCCAAAACTTGAATTGTCATTTGTGACAAATATGAAACCTCAATTGTTTTGTTGTTTTCCATCTTTTCGCTGATAGGGTCGTCTTGCCCAATTTCTGTGTGAGTGAGTGTGGCACTTGAAACCCCTTCGCCATTTGAATTTGTGCCTTTAAGCATATATCCAAATTCAACTTCAAATTGTTTTAAGGTGTATTTTGCATAAATCTTAGTGCTGCCATCGCCTTTGATGACAAAGTCTGAACTTCTGTCTTCAAACTCAACAAATTCATAGCCCACAGCGCTTTCGCCCATTTGATTCTCAAACAAAGCAAAGATGTCGTCTTCAACAATTTCGTCTCCGGTTGTTCCTTCGCAAAGAACTTCCAATTCTTGAACTTCATCAATTCTTTCAATCACAAACACAATAGTATAATTTGTGTCTTTTCTTGGAGCCCAAAGTGCAGTTGCGGTTAGGTTTTCAGCATAATTATAAGCGAACACATCACCGTCTGCAAACGTTGTGCTTCCGTCTTCTTTTTCAATCTTGCTTCCGTCTTCTTTTGTGATTTCCCAGCCAGCAAATTCATAGCCAGCATAAACAAATTCGTCAAGTTCGCTTAACAGTGTTAAGGTTGCTGTTTCTTCATATTTGAATGATTGCGAACCAAGAACCTTCTCTGTTTCACCATCGCTTGCCTTGAAAGTCAGTGTGTAAGTTTTGCGTTCTCTTGTAACAGAAATCACCAAATCTTCGGCTGGCATTGTGAAGGTGTCACCGTTTGCATTTCCGCCAAGGATAATAAGTTTTGAAACATATCCTTCTTTATCTGGGCTGGTTATCTTAATTGTTAAGCCATGTTTAACTCTAAGTGTGTAGGTTAAGCCATCGTCTTCAGTGTGTGACAAATCTTCAATTCCAAAATCTGCTTTTGCAACGTTTTCAAAATCCAAACTGTCAATTCCTTCGCCAACATTCACTGTGAGGTTGAAGAAGTTTCTTGTGTAATTCAACACAAGTCTGACTGCTGTGTTTGCACTGACTGTTGCCGAAAGATTGCTGCTTTCTGCATCAAAAGTGAAGTTCTCAAAATTGTCTGGTTCTGTTGAAACAGTTTCACCTATTTGAACTCCGGTTATATGTTGTTGCAATTCCAGATTTTCAACAAAATCACCCTTTTCATCTTCAAATTGGTAAATGATAAAGTATTCACCCAAATTTTCTGCTTCCCAAACTGCCCAAAGTTCATAGTCGCCAAGTCTTGTGTAAGCTTCAAACTTGATTTCGTCTTGATTGTTGAAATCAAAATTCAAAGTTCTGCCTTCATCTGCAAGACCTTTTGAAGAAGCCCAACCTTTGAAGATGTAGTTTTCTCTTTCAAAGTCAAGCGCTGGATGAGTGTTGTTGTATATTGAATATTCTTCGCCATAAGTAACTTGAACTGCAATAGGCTCTTCTTCGTCATAAGATGCATTTCTGTAATACAAAATTTCATACTGATTTGCCCTTATTTCTGGAACAATATACAAATCAAAAGCAGGCATCGTGTAAACTGTTTCAAACGTGTCAGTGATTTCAAAAGCAAACACCAAAATGTCGTTGTAATAATATCCGTTTTCGCCAAGTGTGAGTTTCCATCTGCCATCCTTATCAGTTTCGCCTGGCAAAACTTGCCCGTCAACAGCGTTTTTGCTTGCATAAACCGAGAAGTTTTCAAAGGTGTAGCCATCATAGGTGCTAACAAACAACCTAAATTGTGAACCATAGTATGCATGCGTTCCCAAACTATTGAAGGAGCCCAAACTTGCATTTGAATGTGTGAAGGATGCAAGCCCCTTAACGTTTGTTTCAAGTCTGAGTTCAAAGGACAATCTAATGTATCTAATATAAATTGTTGTTCTCTCTTCTTGAACTGCTGCAAACTTAACAACAGGGTCGGTGCTTGAACTTGTGAGGTCTGTGATGTTTGCAAAGATGAAGCCAGGGAAGTCTAAAATGAGGTCTAGGCTTCGCAAATAGTCACTTGTGATTGTTGCATCCGTTGTTCCTTGTGCCTCAACTTGTCTTACATAGTCATAAGAGAGGTCAAAGTTTTGAAGGGCATAAACCACGTTAAACAAAGTGTCGGTGTTTGGCTTAACGTTGAGGAAGATTGTAACATTTTCTTTAACAACTATTTCATAGTAATCTTGCCCTTTGTCATCCAACATCTGTCCGCTTCTTGAATTGTAGGTTGCAGAAACATAAGTGTAGCCGCCTTTCAAGAAATCGATTTGGCCATCACCATCAAAATCTTTATAAATTCTAATAACTTGATTGTAAGAAACCTTTATAACGCTTTCATAGGTTATATTCTCTTCTGTTTCAATATCATAGATGACAAGTTTTTCGATGTCAACACCAAAGCCACGTTCATCGCCATAGCCAATAACAAGGTCGAAATTCAATTCTTCCCAAACTGCAAACAGTTCAAAGATTGGGTCTGCGGAAGCAAATATGCTGTTGTCATATAGTGTGAAGGTTATCGCTCCGTTGATTGCAGAATATTCGGCATTTCCATTGCTTGTTGTTGACCAGCCAATGAATCTATGTCCTTCATAAGTGAATCTGTTTTCTTCCAAAACAACTTCGCCCTTATAAACAACCTCATCACTAAACTGAGTGTATTCTGTTTCTCCCCTAAACGTTCCGCCATTGCCCTTAAAGAGGATTGTGTAATTCTTAGGAGTTGATGTAACAGTGATTTCAACATATGTTGCTGGCATTTCAAAACTGTTTTCTGAGTCAAGGCTAACTTCTCCACCAACAACGCTGTAAACACCAACTTCAAAACCTATATCTGTAATTTCGTGAGAGATTGTTATTTTTGCACCATATCTTGCATAGTAGTTGCCATAGCCCAAATCTTGCAAATAAACAGCCGTTTCAGTGTTTGGCTCGCTGCTGGCAATCAGTTTAACGCCATCTGTGTCAATAAGACGCAAAGCATAAGTTGCGCGCGAGAAGTAAACATTAACAACAGCATTTCCGTCAGCAGTTATTGTTGCGCCGTCTGTGCGAACAAACCTAAAGCCAGATGGAGTGTCAATCTCAACTTCATCAACAAAACTGTCTGTAAGTGCGCGTGCAGTTTTTGTTTCGCCATCATCATAGCCGGTGCCGTCAAGCGTTTCAAGGTGTGCTTTGATTGTGTAAGCACTTTCAGCTTGTTGCCATTTTGCATAGAAGGTGATGTTGTCTGGATAATTCCATGCTTGATTTATGTTGTTCAAAAGCCCGGATGTTTCTTGAAGGAATCCTTGCTCATCTGTGTATTGCGTGTTGCCATTTTCGTCAAACCAGCCAAGGAAGGTGTAACCTTGTCTTGTTGCGGTTGGCAAAGCATCGGCATATTTTTGGTCATAAACAACCTCAAAAGTTTCGTTTCCATTGAGAGTTACATCCCCCGTTGTTCCAGAAGCTTTGTTTAAATCAAAAGTGATGGTGTATTTGTTTGCTTCATAGATAACAATGATGTCTGGCATTTCAACGTTGTCAACCAATATTTGCAACTGTTCTTGTTCTGGTGTGTAGCCAACTTCAACTGGTGGAACAATTGTGTATGTTTCGTTGTAAGCACAAACAATTTTCTCTGTTTTGAAGGCATTGGCTTTTGTTTCATCGTCAGTTGCGCCTTTTTGTGCAGCTTTAACATAGTAAACTGTAAAGGTGACATCTTTTGCCTCCCAAACAGCAACCAATGTTATATTTCCATACATTCCGCTGACAGAAATTTCATCTGCTTTGCCATCAGTATATGTGAACATAATGCCTGCGGCAAATCTTGTGCGCCAATTTCCTTCGTCAGTTTGAATGTTCCAACCAATAAGGTCATAGCCATATTTAACAAATGTATCTTCCGACTTCAAGGCAAAAGTTTCTTCTATGTTAAATGTTTGTGTTTGCGTTTCAGCGCTTTCGCTTTCTGCTTTATATGTGATTGTGTATGGAATAGCCTCCCAAATTGCATACAAAGTGATGCTTTCTGCACTTGAAGTGAGGTTTTTAACAACAATATCTTCTCCCTCAACATATTCCATATCATCTCTTGGAGCATCGGCTGTTTGGTCGGTGTTCCAGCCCAAGAATTTATATCCGTTGTTAACATATTGGTTTCTAGGAAGCGTTATCTCTTCATCATATATTGCCGTCATGCTTGACATAAAGCCTAAACCGCCATTTCCGTCAAAGAAGATTCTGTATTGGTTCTTTTCCCAAATTGCATAAACGTTAACCTGTGAAATGTTTTCAATGTTTTCAACGCCCGCAAGCAATTTTTCTATTGTTGTTTCGTGATTTGCATTGATAAACAATTCTCCGTCACTTTCAAGTGACCAGCCAACAAAGTGATATCCTGTGAGTTCAAAACCTGTTTCAACATCAGAAAGCATTGTGATTATTTGACTGTAACTGTAGGTTTTGCCTTCTTCAACAAAGGTGACGTCTGTTTTTCCGTCATAGTTATAAGCACTGTTGTAAACCAAAGTGTATGTTTTTTCTTCCCAAATTGCATGGAACACAACAGGGTTGTTTATGTCGCGTTCAATCGCTGTTATTCTGCCTTGAAGAAGCTCGCCCGATTTTGCCTCAACCAAAACGCCCTCATCGTTTGTGAACTGCCAGCACTTGAACACATGTCCACGATAAACAAACTCACATTCTGGAGCATTGTAATTTTGTGAATAAAGAAGTGTAACTGATGCCATTGTTCCCGTTCCGCCATTGGCGTCAAAGGTGATAACAAATTGAGTTGTGTGCCATACAGAATACAAGTCAATGTCCTCAGTGTCGTTGTATGTGAAGGTGTATGGCTCAGCACCGCCCAAATGTTCATCTGGCGTTTCGTTGCTTGGAGTTCTTGACCATCCAAGGAAAGTGTATCCGCGATAAACAAAGGTGTTTCGTCTCAAAGTTACAGTTTCCAAATAATGAATTTGTTGTGTTTGAACATCTCCTTCGTTTCTGCCATGGAAGGTAATTGTGAATAAGTGTGTGCTTGCAGTTGCGCGAATTGTGAAATTGTCGGTTTTTGCAGTGATTGAATGGCTTTCGCTCATGTCAACTTCTTCTGAGCTGTTTTCAATCCAGCCCGCAAAATCATAGCCTGGTGTGAGTGTGTATGTGAAGGTTGCAACGCCTTCATATTTAATTGAAAATCTTCCATTTTCTGTAAATTCGCCGTTCTCAGATTCTGTAGGCGTTATTGTTTGGTCATAGCCCATGTCGTCATTTTTGTAATTTATGCTAACAGAAACTTTTGCAATTCCAACTGTCATTGTGACGTCAACAAAAATTGATTGTCTTTCATAGAAGAGGTTGATTATTGTTTCGCCGTCTCCATTAACGCATCCCTCATATTGGCTTGAATGTTCAATAATCATGTCAACATACTTAAAGCCTTCACTATCTGCAAGCGTTACGCCGTCAAGTGTGATGCTTATTGGTGCGTCTGTGACAGCATAAGAAGTCACTTCTTTCATAAGTGCACGTGGATAAGTTTCAAGTCCAACAGCTTCATCTTCAAAGCCTTGATACCAGTGCCTTAAAGTAATCTTAACAGGTTTTGCCTTAACAGTTGCATATACTGTAAGAATATTTGCAGGCATTTTCATAGTCCAAAGGCTGGTGTGGTCGCCTGTGTCTGAAATTTCGGCAGAACCTTTATCCCCATTTACAAACTCAACAAGGCTTTCATTCCATTCGCCAAAGTAATAGCCAGCAGAGATGACAAGTGTGATATCCACAACATCTTCATATTTAACTGAATAGTCAGTTTCTGTGTCAGCAATTGATTGTCTGTTATTTGCTGTTAAGCTTGTTACGCCTTGTGTTGTTTTAAGTGACAAGGTGTAAGAATTTCTTGTGTATCTAACTTCAATTATGTTCTGTTCGCTATTTGCCGAAACAACCGAAGATTCTGGCACAATAATTTCATACGTGAAGCCTGTAAACTCTAAGATATGTCCATATTGTTCAATGTCGGCATAAGAAATTGTTTGCCCAACAACATAGTGTTCTCCGTCAACAACATTTGGCGCAAGCTCTGGAACATTTTCCAATCTTTGGCTGTAACCATTTCCATCAATATCCTCAAACATATATTTAAATGTGACGTCTCTCTTTTGAGCGGCAAAAGTCATTGAGAATTGCATGTCTTTTTCAATGTTAAACTCATAAACAACTGTGTCATACTCATCTACCGTTCCGCGAGAATTTGTTGTTTTTATGTATTGACTTTCCTCAATCAATTCCTCGCTTTCGCTAAGCGTGCTGAAAGAGTATCCTGCCAAAGTGTCGATTGTCAGTTTGATTTTTGTGTTGTATCTATAAGTTGTTGCATACGGATCAAGATTTGCTTCTTTGAGCCCTTCGCTTGGTTTTGTGATGCCAACTGTGAAGGTGTCTCTTGTGTAGTAAAGTTTAAGAACCAAGCATCCTTCATTTGGTGCCAACTTCTTTGTAACATAGCCATTTCTAACTGTGCCTTCATGAGCCAAATCAAGGTGGAAGCCTGTGTAGGAAACGCTTTCATCAATCTCAACATAATCCTCTGTGAGTATGTGTGGCTTGTTCTTGTCATCATCTTGATATTCAATGTTTCTTGTGTGAGAAGAAAGTTCATAGCGATTTGCAAGTTCTGCTTTCAAGCTTTCATCCGTGTCAAGAACATAATCTCCGTCAACGGTTTCAAGATAATATTCAACTCTGTAAGAGCTCTCATCTGGGGTCCAGCAAGCATAGATTGTCACATTTGGCTCTGCACCTTTTTCTTCTGTTGAAAGGTTAAACACATAAACTTTTTCTTGATATTTATAAATTCCCGCTTCATTTCTGTTTCTCAAATAATCTGTCAAATTTGAATATTCGCCAAGAGAGTCCACATCAATTTCATTTGGTGTGTTGTTGTCCTCTGTTGCCCAGCCTATGAATTTATAGCCTTCTCTTTCTGGGGTTTGTTCAATTTCTTGTTCTTTATCATAAGTTGCATCAAAGCTGTCAAGTTGAGGATCGTCGTTTACATCGTTGTTTTCGTCAATGTCAACAGTATAAACTCTTGCTTCCCAAAGAGCATAAACTGTCACATCTCCAACATAAATCCAATTTCCTTCTGGGTCTGTGTAGCCCGTCACGTCTTTTTTCAAGGTGCCATCAACATTAACAACAATGTCTCCGCCATTCTCGCTTTCTGTTGTGTCATAAAGTCCGCTGTTGGTTGTTGTCCAGCCTTTGAAATTGTAGCCCGTGCGTGTTGGAGCAACAAGGTTTGGTGTGAAGGTTTGTGTTTCAAACACAATTCTTGCTTGGTCTGTGCCACCAATTCCTCCATTGCGGTCGAAATCAACAGTGTATGTGTTTGGAGTAACGTGAGCAATAATTGTCACATCGCCATCGGTGTTGTAATGATATGTTAAGGTTGTCCTTGAGCCAAGTTCAACGCCGTTTTCTGTCCATCTTGTGAAGCTATAACCATCGTATGGAACAGCGGTGATTGACAAAACTTCGTCAAAGTAAATTTCAAAAGTTGCCTCGGCAGAGGTGTCGGATTTTGCCTCGTGATTTGAAATTGTGATTGATTCAACTCTTTCTCTATCTTTTGTGATTGTGAGTGTGTGAAGTTTTGCTTGCCACTGAGCGTAAATTGTAACCTTTTCTGTTACTGTGCAAACATTTGCATCGGTTATTGGGTTGCCCTCAGTTTTTGCTGAGAACCAGCCAAGGAAGGTGTAGCCAACACGGGTGAAATATTCTGCGTTCAATTGGTCTATTGAAATTGAGGTTTGGTCAGAAACATCTGCTGTGGCGAACAATTTGCCATAGCCACCGTCAACTTCATAATCGGCATACAATGTGACAATTCCGCTTTCAATGTCTTTGCCAAGAATTTGCTTTCCTTCAAGCAAAGTGGCATTTGTTGAGCCGTTGTTGAAGTTTGCATCG
>CANRFP010000013.1 GCA_947629895.1 uncultured Clostridia bacterium
CCGACAAACTCACGCATGTGAACACCCTATATCCTCCTGAGGCAGTTGAGGATAACCTCTCCGCCATCATTTCACAGCATGGCTTAAAGCAATTCCATGTGGCAGAAACAACAAAATATGCTCATGTCACCTTCTTTTTCAATGGCACAATCGAAAAACCTTATGAAGGGGAAGATAGGAAACTTATTGACAGTATAAATGTGAAAGATTTCAGTGACTATCCAAAAATGCGAGCAGTGGAGATAACCCAAGAAGTTTTGGATGCCATTGCTTCACAAAAATACGACTTCATTATTGTGAATTATTCCAACCCAGATATGATTGGACACACCGGCAACTTTAACGCAGTGAAAGAGGCAATCGAATGCGTTGAGAAACAGGCCTATGCCGTTGCTCTTGCCACACTTATGGTTGGCGGAGACTGCATCATCACAGCCGACCACGGAAATGCAGAAGAGATGATGGACAAAGATGGAAACAAAATAACCACCCACACCACCAACCCTGTTCCTGTTATTTTGGTCAGCGAAAAATATAAAAAAGTTAAGTTGAAAAAAGGCAAATCACTCACCGCAATCGCTCCAACCGTTTTAAAACTTCTTAACCTTCCAATTCCAAAAAATTATGATGAGCCAATTTTCTAAAAAACGCAAAATTAAATGAAAAAAAATAAAAAAACACGAAAAAAACGTGTTTTTTTTGTTCATTTTTAATATTTTTTCAATTATTTGTTCACAACATCTTTTGAAAGAGTTGTCTCTTTTTGCATATTTGTCACGTTTCCAAATATTGAAATGTTTTGGCAAGAAACCTCATATGCAGTGAGGTTTTCAACTGTGCCGTCTTCATATTGTTTTTTATATTCACGAGATTGTATTCTGCCGCTAACTTCAATTTGACAGCCTACACTTTGCGATGCCATAAAGCGCGCATTCCTTCCCCAAAGAATGCAAGGAATATAGTCCGTTTTGTGATAATTTGCCCTGTTCACCGCCAGCAAAACATCACAAATTTCTCTGTCAAAAGGTGTTATGCGATAAACAGGCTCTTTGCAAACAAAGCCGCGAAGGAAAATTTCATTGACATTTTCGCTTTTTCCAAATTCCACACTTTTGGCAAAAAAGTGCAAAATAAGCCTGCTTCTGTCATTTACAACTTTGTTGAAACTCCTGTATTCCCCTTCCAAAGTTAAAAAGTCGCCTTGATGAATTTGCTGCCCCATAAGCGTTCTTTCCGAAATGGTGACAGGAATGGTGTCCACCGCATTTGACAATCTAACAACCCCAAGTTTAAGTTCATAAAATGTTTCGCCTTCAATTTGATGCGATTTTTGAATTTCGCTGCAAACCTCGCCCGAAATTCTTCCATAATTTGTTTCCGTTTTTTCGTAATTCATAATTTTTTCTCCTTTAATTTTTGTGTTGCACGCCATTTCTGTCAATCGTATAATCGCTTTCATAAACAAGGTCGGAAATTGCCGTCACTTTATAGCCCGCCACTTTCAATCTGTTAAGCACAAGTCTAAGTCCATCCAAAACATAATCAGAGTTGTTGTGCATCAAGATGATTGAGCCGTTTTTCACTCGCGACATAATCCTCTGGCAGATTTCGTTTGCGGACAAGCCCTTCCAATCCAAACTGTCAACATCCCATTGAATGGTTTTAAGCCCAAGCCCACTTGCAACATCCAAAAGGTCGTTGTTATAACTTCCAAAAGGCGCTCTGAAAAGTTTAACATCCTTGCTTGTTATCGCCTTAATTTTGCCTATGCAAGTTTCAAGTTCGTTTTTCATTGTGGCTTTGTCAAGTTTAATCATATCCGGATGAGTGTTTGAGTGAGTTCCAATTTCAAGTCCAGCCTCATCGATTGCCTTAACCATTTCAGGATAATCATCAACCCAAAATCCAACCAAGAAGAAAGTTGCCTTTGCATCAAACTCATCCAAGATTTCAATAATCTCTTGCGTTTTATCTGCACCCCAAGCCGCATCAAAAGAAATTGCCACTTGCTTCTCATCGGTGTCCACATTGTAAATTGGAACTTTTCTTGTTGAATAGCCAAAGTAAACCGCAGCAGAAGTTGTCCCATTCACAGAAAGCGTCAAAGCCACACACACCAAAACCATTGCAATAAAAATTTTGATTGTTCTCGATTTGATGACAACAGAAAGCATACAAACCTCGCTTTTATAATAAAAGAATTTCTGTCCTAAAACAAAGCCCATTTTGGCGACAAAGCACCAAATTTGTCCTCATTTGTCGAATACAAAAGTAGAATATTTTTCTTTTAAAAAAAATAGAACAAAAATAAGTGAAAAATATTAAAAAAATAGCAAAAAATAATACAAAATTCGACAAAAAAATAAAAAAATGGCATTTTTAGCCATTTTTTTTTGCTATTTTTTAATAATTTTTAATATTTTTTTGTATTTTTTTATTTTAATTTATTTTTAGTCGCAGAAGTTGTAAGCTCCCAAAATTTTTCTGGAAACAATTTGCGTTCCACTGCTTAAACGGTCATTTGTGACATTTAGTTTTGCCGTTTCAACTGATGTAAATTTAAGCCCCTGATCCACCGCAACTCTTTCGCTTGAACCAACATAGCAAACCGCCTTTCCGCTCTTTTCAAAGTTGATGTATTTCACACCTTTGCGATATCTTCCGCTGATTGGAATTTGAAGTGCGTTCAATCGTTTTGCATAGCCATTGTCGGTTATGATTGTGTAATTGTCATATAAATTTTGTCCTGCAAACACAACACAATCCTTGTCCTCAAGATTTATTCCTTTAACTCCGCCAGAAACTCTGCCTTGAACAGGAACTTCGCTCTTTTCAAAGTTTACAACATATCCATTTTTGGAGAACATAACAAAAGTTTTGCCTTTAACTTCAAGTTGCACAGAAATCACTTTGTCGCCATCTGCAACCCTCATTGCTTGATAGAAACCTTTGGCAATAACAAGGTCTGAAAGTGTGCTGCGTTTCACCATTCCGCTTTGCGTGAAGAACACAACTTCGCCCTCGCCTTCCGCTTTAAGCACTGCAACAGGCGTTTCCATAAGGTCAATTTCCTTGTCAATGTTTTTAAGCGTCATGCCTTTTTCACGCCACTTGCATTCTGGAAGTTTGTCCACCTGCACTTTCACACAATTCCCCTTGTCTGTGAAAATAAGCACAGTGTCAGTTGCCTTAACCGGCAAAATTGAAGTGTGAACATCAAAAAGTGTGCTGTTGTCAGTGAGGTTTCTTTGTGATTTTGAATAATTTTTCATGCTCACTTTTTTAACAGTTCTGCCAGCCGAAATTGCAATCAAATAGTCCTTTGTGTCCTCAATTTCTTCAATCGTTGTGAGGTTAATCTCTTCGCTGTGAATTTCATGAGAACGTCTTGGAGTTGCAAACTTTTTCTTAATTTCCAAAATTTCCCTCTTAACAACTTCAAGTTGAAGTTTTTTAGAGCCTAAAATTGCCTCCAATTCCTTAATTCTTTCTTTCAAGGCAGCAAGTTCTTCTTCAAGTTTTGTAACTTCCAAATTCACAAGCCTTGCAAGACGCATATCCAAAATTGCTTGTGCCTGCTTATCTGAAAGCTTAAACTTGTCCCTAAGCCTTTGCTTTGCTTCCGAAACATTTGCCGATGTTTTGATGATTTTAATAACCGCATCAATGTTCTTGATGGCAATTAAAAGCCCCTCAACAATATGCGCCCTGTCCTTTGCAACATCAAGGTCAAACTTTGTTCTTCTAACCACAACATCTCTTTGAAAAGCTGTGTAATAGGAAATGATTTCCATAAGAGAAAGTTGTTTTGGCTTTCCGCCAGCAATGGCAACCATATTGATTGCATAGGAAATTTGCATATTGGTTGATTGGAACAAAAATCCCAAAATTTTTTGAGCATTTGCCTCGCGTTTCAAGCGAATAACCGCCCTCATTCCGTTTCTGTCACTTTCATCGCGAATTTCACTTAAACATGAAAGTTTGTCCTTGTTTTTGTCTTTAAGTTCGGCAATTTTCTGCAAAAGCAGTGCCTTATTCACTTGATATGGAAGTTCAGTGATAACCAAAGATTGCTTGTCGCCATTTTGTTCAATTCCAACTTTGGCACGAACGGTAATTTTTCCCTTTCCTGTTTCGTAGGCACTTCTAAGCCCATCACCATAGATAAGTTCGCCGCCTGTTGGAAAGTCTGGCCCTTTTATGATTTTCATCATTTCGTCAAGAGTGATGTTTGGATTTTGAATATATGCCACAACACCATCAATCACCTCGCCCAAATTGTGTGGTGGAATGTTGGTTGCAACGCCCACAGCAATTCCCGAAGTTCCGTTCACCAAAAGGTTTGGAAATCTGCCCGGAAGAACATCAGGCTCTTTCAAAGTGTCGTCAAAGTTAAGCCCCCAACGAACAGTGTTTTTTTCTAAGTCACGCAAAAGTTCCATTGCAAGCGGTGTCATTCTTGCCTCAGTGTAACGCATAGCAGCGGCGCTGTCACCATCAATAGAGCCAAAGTTTCCGTGCCCATCAACAAGTGGTGCGCGCAAAACAAAGTCTTGCGACATTCTCACCATCGCGTCGTAAACAGAACTGTCGCCATGTGGGTGATATTTACCCATGCAATCACCAACAATTCTTGCACTCTTACGATATGGCTTGTCCGGCGTGAGCCCAAGTTCAAGCATAGAATACAAAATTCTTCGCTGAACAGGTTTCAAGCCATCTTCAACTCTTGGAAGCGCTCTGTCCAAAACAACGTGCTCGGTGTATGGAATCATGCTGTCATGCAAAACCTCTTCAAGCGGTTTGTAAAGTATGCCATCTCCTCCGCCATAAACTTCACCAATGGAAGATTCTTTTTCTTCCTTCTCTCCCCCTTCCTTAGGCTCGTTTTGTGGCTCTTGCAAATTCATTTCCATTTGTTCATCGTCTTTTTTCATAAACTCATTCTCACTTTCATTATTTTCGTTTTCAATAATCGAATTTTGCTGCTTTTCTTCAAATTGTTCTGTGTTTTGTGTTATTTTTGCTTTTTCAGTTTTATTTTTTGTTAATTCATTCTCTTCTGTTTTTGTTTGGTTTTCTGTTTTCTTTTCCGCATCCGCTTTTGCTTTATTTTCAATTTTCTCTTTCGCATCCGCTTTTGCTTGCTCTCGGCTTTCAGTTTCCTTTACAACCTCTTTTTTGGTTTCCTCTGGCGGAAGTTCCCAAATATCCATTTGCCCTTCAAGCGGCTGCTCTATTTTTTCTTCCTCTTCGCCCTCCGCCTCCGGCACAAGCAGTTCATCATAGCACATTTGTCCCGGAATAGGCTCTATCGGCTTTTTCTCGTCATCATCTTCAATCATAAAACCTCACAAAAACACAAAATCAAATTTTAAGCATCAAGTTTTTTATAATCCCTCATGAAGGTGTCCTCGCGGTCAAAGTTGGCGTGCTCTTGAATATATGCCTTCCTCTCTTCAATGTCATCGCCCATAAGAGTGGTTATCATTCTTTCCGCAACTGCTCCGTCCTCAATGGTCACTTGAATCAAAGTTCTGTTTTCTGGGTCCATTGTTGTTTCCCAAAGTTGTTCTGGGTTCATTTCTCCAAGCCCTTTATATCTTTGAATCATATATCCTTTGCCCGCGCTTGCCACAGCAGCAGGAAGTTCAGCATCGGAATAAACATATTTTTCATAATCTTTTTTATACACCTTATAAAGTGGTGGAAGCCCAATAAACACATGGCCATCCGTTATAAGTTCTTTCATGTATCGATAGAAGAAAGTCAAGAGGATTGCTCTGATATGTGCGCCGTCTTGGTCCGCATCCGACAAAATAATAACTTTGTTATATCTCAGTGACGAAAGGTCAAAATCCTCGCCAAAGCCGGTGTCAAGCGCAGAAATAATTGTTCTTATTTCCTCATTTGCCAAAACTTGGTCAATTCTCTTCTTTTCTGCATTTAATGGTTTTCCTCTAAGTGGCAAAATGGCTTGATATTTTCTGTCACGCCCTTGCTTTGCGCTGCCACCCGCACTATCGCCTTCCACAATAAAAAGTTCGCTCTTTGTGCGGTCACGCGATGTGGATGCGGCAAGTTTTCCAACAAGGTTAAAGTTCTCCGCATTGTTCTTTGCACGTGTGAGTTCCTTTGCCTTTTTGGCTGCAAGCCTAACTTTTGCCGCCTGCTTTGCCTTGTCAATGATAATTTCGGCATAATTGGAATTTTTCTTATCATCCAAAAGTTTTCCAAGTTCTTGAGTGGAAAGTGCCTCAACCTCAACGCGCGCCTCAGGGTTTCCAAGCTTGGTTTTGGTTTGCCCTTCAAATTGCACGTTGTTCATCTTAACATTGATGATTGTCACAAGCCCTTCTCTAAAATCCTCGCCCATAAGGCTGAGTTCTTTTTCTTTTAAAAGGTTGTTTTGCCTTGCATAGTCATTAAAAACTTTTGTGAAAGCACTCTTGAAGCCAATTTCGTGCATGCCGCCTTCGGTGGTTGGAATGTTGTTCACATATGAAAAAGTGTTTTCTGTGTAACTGTCTGTGGAAATAAAAGCAACTTCCAAATCAACAATCTTATTTGCTGCGTGAAAATATAGTGGCTGCTTAAACAAAGCGTTTTTGCCCTCAACCAAATAGGTTACAAAATCGGAAATTCCGCCTTCATAGTGAAATTCGTCCTTTTCGCCCGTGATTTTGCTTTCAACGGTTATTTTCAGCCCCTTATTCAAAAACGCAAGTTCTTTTGCCCTGCGAATAATGGTGTCAAAACTGAATTGTTGTTTTCCAAACACCCTTTCGTCTGGAAGGAAAGTGACGGTTGTTCCTGTGGTTTTGCTTTCGCCGATGCATTTAAGTGGAGCAACAGGCACACCGCTGTGCACTTTGCCTTTTTCGTCTGCAAAGGAATGAAATTCAATAAAATATTTTTTGCCGTCTTTGTTTACAGTAACTTTGCACCATTTTGAAAGGGCGTTTGTAACCGATGCCCCCACGCCGTGCAAACCGCCAGAAAACTTATAGTTGTCCGCATTGAACTTTCCGCCCGCGTGAAGAGTGGTGTAAACAACCTCAACCCCGCTTTTTTTCATGGTTGGATGAATATCAACAGGAATGCCACGGCCGTTATCCTCAACTGTGGCGCTTCCGTCCTGGTTCAAGGTTATTTTTATAGTGTCGCCATAACCATTTGAAATTTCGTCAATGGCATTGTCCACAATTTCCCACAAAATATGGTGAAAGCCGCGCGAACTTGTTGTGCCGATATACATTCCCGGACGCAACCTAACTGCATCAAGCCCATCAAGCACAACAATATCTTTTGATTCATATTTTTTTTCTGCCATAAAAACCTCACAATACTCACTTTATTGTAACACAAACGCATCAAAATACAAAAACGAATTTCAAAACTTTCAAAAAAAAGGGTATTGACAGCCCACCTCAAATTTGGTATAATTATCTCATAAAAGGAGGCAGAAATGAGAAAGTCAACTTTGAAAAAGCTTAGCATAGTGTTCTTAGCAATGGAAATTCTCTGCTTTGGAGCACAAGTTTCAAATGCAGTAACAGGCATAAGTCTTAAATAATAAAGCATACAAAGCATACAGAGCAAGCACAGAATACACCCAAGATTTAAACGAAAAACAAGCCGAATTGCTTGAAAAAGTGAATGCTGGTGAAATGACTTTGGAAGAAAGTTCAAAAGAACTCAAATCCTACACTTCCGATAGTAAAGTAAAAGAGCGCATGCTGAACGGAAACGAGCAAGCTGTAAAAACAATGTACACCGTGTCACAAAATATGAGTTATGCTGGCTGGGGACTTTGTGGCGGAGTTATATTATCGGGTATAGGCTCAGCCGCTTCTAGAATAGCCTCATCAAAAAGTAAAGAGGACTAAGTTTAACAAAAAAAGAGGTTTTAAACACCTCTTTTTTTTATGTCAATTTATGTTGCATAATTATTTCACATTTTGCATATTTATTCATTTTTGTGAATGTATATTTAAGCTGCTTTTCAAATAAAATATTGTTAGAGGTTTAAATGAAAAAGATTGTTTTGTGTGGTGGCGGAACTGCTGGACATGTTTACCCCGCCCTTGCGGTTGCAGAAAAATTGAAAGATTATGAAGTCCACTTTATTGGCAGTGATGGCATAGAAAAAGAAATATTAAAAAAGTTTCCAAATTTTGTCTATCATCAAATTTCCGCTGTTAAACTTGAAAGAAAGTTGACACTAAAAAATCTTCTCATTCCAATCAAACTTTTTCATTCAATAAGGCAAGCAAAAAAGGTTTTAAAAGAAGTTTCTCCAAATGTCATTTTTTCAAAAGGCGGATTTGTTTCTGTGCCTGTGGCAATCGCTGGAAAAATTTTAAAGATTCCTGTTATAAGTCATGAAAGCGATTTAAGTTTTGGCTTGGCAAACAAAATCATTTTGCGCTTTTGCACACAAATGTGCACAACCTTTCCCGAAACAGCAAGAGGAAACAAAAAATGCATTTGCACCGGTCAGCCAATAAGAGAAGATATTTTCAACGGAAAAAATCTAAATCTTAATTTTGATAAAACAAAGCCAACTGTTTTGGTTCTTGGCGGAAGTTTGGGTGCAAAATTTTTAAACGACATTGTGTTTGATAATCTTGACATATTGACCAAAAATTTCAACATACTTCATATCTGCGGAAAGAAAAATTACAAAAAAATTAAACATGAAAATTATCATCTCACCCCTTATGCAGAAAATGTTGCCGACTATTACAAAACTGCCGACATTGTGATTTCGCGTGCTGGCAGTGGAGTTATAAACGAACTGCTTGCTCTTGAAAAACCAATGCTGCTTGTGCCACTTTCAAAGCAATGTTCTCGTGGCGACCAAATTGAAAACGCAAAACTTTTTGAAAGAAAAGGTTATGCTATTTGCCTTGAAGAAGAAAATTGTAATATAGAAAAAATCCTTGAAAATTTGCAAAAAATATCAAAAAACAAGCAAATTTTCATAAAAAATATGAAAAAAACTGCAAAAAACAGTGCAGTTTCAAAAATTGCAGAAATTTTATCATCTTTTTAATTTTCGTAAAATGCAATATTGGGCAGGCCGTAACCCTCAAAATTTTTATCAAATCCCAGCGGCTGACAAGAATGCAAAATCATGTTTTTCACATCGTTTGGGGAAGCATCTTTATATCTTTCAAGCAGCAAAGCGGCAATTCCAGCAATCATTGGAGTGGCAACAGAAGTTCCGCTGAGATAGGTGTAAAATTTGTTTATTCCGCAAGAAATTATGTCCACACTTGGTGCAACAACATCAGGTTTTATGTTTCTAAATGCTGGGCCACGCGATGAAAAGTCTGCCATTGAAAAATTTTCTTTGTTGTAAAAATTGTTGTTGCGATTGTCGTCAATTCCGCCAACCGTGATTATTTTTGAACTTATTCCGGGCGATTTGATTGTTTGAAATTCCGGTCCACTGTTTCCCGCTGCGGCAACCACCACAACCCCGTCTTTCCAAAGTGCCTCCGCCCCAAGCATAATTGGGTCATTATGCCCAAGTGGCTCACTTCCAAAACTCATACAAACAACTTGCACGCCCATTTTCTTGTGATTGTCAAAAATCCACTCCATTGCATCCAAAATTTTGTTGGCACTTGCCTCGCCATTTTTATCAAGCGCCTTCAAAGAAAAAATATCACTCTTTGGCGCAACACCAGAATATTTGCATTTTGACAACGCCCCATTTCCGCAGCAAACACCAGCCACAAAAGTCCCATGCCCATTGTCGTCATAAAAATTCTTTTTTCCGTTTATAAAATCTTTAAAAAATTTCACTCTTTTTCTGCCAATCAAAAAATCACAATGAGGGCTTATTCCTGTGTCAATAAACGCAACGCCAACGCCTTCGCCAAAATTGTTTTGATTTTCCAAACCCAAAATTTGTTTTGAAACAAACATCATTGTGCTGGCAACAGATAGAGAATAAATATGCTCAATCGCCTCAATTCCAGACAAGGAAAAAATTTCTTTTTGTGAGGCCTTGCACAAAAAGGCGTTTATGAATAAATATTCATTTTCAATATGTATCTCAGCATCATTTAAAGCCTTTTTTGTTCTTTCAAAATTTCGCCCAAACACAAAACATGGCAGTTTTTTATGCTGGCTCATTGCAGATATTTCATAGAGCAATCTTTTGTCAATTTTATCTTTGTTCATTTTAAACTTTCAACAATCCTCAGCATATTTTCATAGGTTTCTTTTGACAAATAGTCCTTTATTTTTTCGATTGAGGACACAAGCGCATCATAATCAAAAATCCCTCTGTTTTTTTGCCCCTGAATTTCTTTGATAAGCCTTGCACGAAGTTCGTCCGCCGAGCAGTTTTTCATTTCTTCATAAGCCTCTGTTATGTTCTTCTTTTGGACATCTTTTTCCTTTTTTGGCATTTCACTAAGTTTCATAAAATCTCCTACAAACAATATATGAAACTTTGGCAAATAATTTGACTAAAACACTTTGCTAAACATATAAATAAGTATGAATAACACCAATTTCCCCTATTATCCCGAGCCTATAAATGAGCCCAAACAGCAAAAATATGCTCAAAGTGAGCAACAAAAAGAGCCGCAAAAGGATGCTCCGCCTTTTGCCAACATTATGCAAAATTTGGAAAATATGAACACCAACAATTTGCTTTCTTCTCTTCTTTCAAGTGGAGTTTTTGGCGGAAGCTCCAATTCTCTCATTTCGCAGGCACTAGCAAAAATTTTAAGCACAAAGCAAGAAAAATCAAAAAAGGAAGGCTCATCACCTCCCTGCACTTTTGAAGAACTGTAAACTATTCCTCGCCATCGGACAAGTTGTCATCAAGCCCAAGAAGTTTGGCGCTCTCGCCCTCTTCAAGCCTCTCCACGGAGCTCAATTTTTTTGCGATAACTCTGCTTCTTGTGCCAACAAGCGTGTCAAAATCGCGGCTTGCACCTTCAAATCGCTTGCGGATGCTTTCAATAATTTCATTAAATTTTCCAAATTCAGTTTTAACCGCACGCAAAATGTTCCAAACCTCGCCCGATTTCTTTTGAATTGCAAGCGTCCTAAATCCCATTTGCAAACTGTTTAAAAGCGCACTCATGGTTGTTGGGCCGGCTATTGTGACATTATATTTTGATTGCAACTCTTCAATCAGCCCCATTTTTGCAACCTCGGCATAAAGCCCCTCAACAGGCAAAAACATAACCGCAAAATCGGTTGTTTTTGGCGGACATATGTATTTTGTGTTGATGTCCTTTGCCATGCTCCTAACCGTGTTTTTAAGTTGTTCTTTCTTTTGCTTAACAGCCTCCAAATCGCCGCCATCATAAGCGTTTTGAAGGTCACTATAAACAGTGTATGGAAATTTGCTGTCAACAGGCAAAAGCACAAATTCGCCCTCTGCCTGCCCCGGCAATTTGATTGCATATTCAACAGGCTCTTTCCCATCGGCAGTCACAACATTTGTGAGATATTGTTCTGTTGTCAACATTTGGTCAAATATCGCGCCCAACTGAATTTCCCCAAAAATTCCCGTTGTTTTAACATTTGAAAGCATCTTGGTAAGGCTGCCAACATCCGAAGCAATGTCCTGCATCTCGGCAAGTGATTTATAAACGCTTTCCAACTGCCCGCTGAGCATTTTGAAGGACTGGTCAAACCTTTCATTGATTGTTTTTGACAACTTTTCATCCACCGTCTCTCTCATTTTGTCAAGTTGGCGATTGTTGTCCTCCTGCAAATCTTTTATATGCTTTTCGTTGGACTGCCTCAGAGCCTCCAATTTCTCTTCTTGCATTCTGCTTATGCTTTGCATTCTTTCATCAAGTTGTTTTGTGATTTCCAAAACTCTTTTTTCCAGCGCCTCATGATTTCCAGAAAGGTTTTCGCTGAAAGTTCTAATTGTTTGCAAAATTGCCTCATTGTTAGCCCTCATAATTTCGCTCAAACTCTTGCTGATAAAATCAACATTGCTGTTGAAACTTTTAATAATTTCCTGCTTGTCACCTTCGCTTAGCTCGCTTTTGTTTCTTGTTTTCAAGCTCACAAAAATCCCGCACGCAGAAATCAAAATGCTCACAGCCAGCAATGCCAAAACAACATACAAAATTGTCATATTTCCTCCAATATAAAAACGGCTGATATGCCGTTTTTTAAATTTTGTCAACCAAATTGAACACCACGCTTCCATCTCCTGTTGCGCCTGTGACTATTGTGATGTTTTCAGTTCCAGAATAATTTCTTTGAAAATCGCTTTTTGATGTGCTCCATTCATAGCCATTCATTCTTATAATTGGCGAATGCTCTGGCAATCTGTCACCTTTATTATCTTGTTGTGGATTATCATTGTTATATTTATATGTTCCAGCCCTAAACTGAGCATCTTTTGTGAAATTCAAAGTGAATGCACCATGGGTTTTGATTAAAATTTTGTCTGAGTCACTTCCGGTTCTGCGGCTTCCAACCACGCCACGAATTCCAAGTTTTGTTGATGCGGAACCATTGATGATGGAAACTCTTGAATTGTTTGCCTCTGCCAAGCCAACATTAACAGCCATTTTTTCAGAAACAATGTCAACTTTGCCGCCAATTTCGTCAATAGTAAGTGTTCCGTTGCTGCAATGAGCGGACACTTCACCTCCAACCTTATTTATCTTAACATCTGGGCTTGAAGAATTTGTCAAATTTCCAATCACGAAACTTCCGGTAACCTCGCCAATATTTATGTTTGGAGAAATGATTGTTTCCAACGCCTCTGCAAAAGACAAACTTCCTTCCACTTTTTGTATATCATAATTTCCGTGCGTGCATTTGATGGAAATTTTATTAGCTTTCATCGTGCTGTTTACAACCGTGCCGGTTTTACATTCAATAAACATTTCATTTGAGCCAGCATCAACTTTTCCCAAACGGATGTGTCCGCTGTCTGTTTTAAAGGTGGATTCGGCAATAACTTTCAAGCCAACATCACTGTTTGAGGAAAATGCTCTTTCACTTGCACCAATGTTTCCTGAACCCGTTTTCACATAAAGAGGTGTAAGGTCTGTTTTGCCGGTTGCATCAGAATCGATTGTTCCGCTTAAAGCTCCCGCTGAATAAGTGTCACAATTGCTTGCCAAAGACACGCTTCCGCTTGTTGTTGAAACATAAAGTGATTTCAAAATAACGTTTTTTGAGGTTGCGTTTACATATTTTCCAATTGTAACATCACCCGCACCGCCCAAAATGACAAAATTTTTGTTCTGTAAACTCTTTTGTTGTTTCAAAGCGCTTGAATGCACAACAACTTCAATGTTCTTTGAGAAGAACAAAAATCCATTTGGCTCTCTTAACGTTATTTTAAGTTTTCCACCATTTAAGGTTACATCAAAACCAAATTTAACTGCCCCAGAAGCACCCTGAAAGCCTTTTGCAGCATTTCTAATATAAATTCCCGTGTCTGCTTTCTTGCTGCCTGCAACATTTTTTTGTTCGTTGCTTTGAACTGTCACTTTGGCATAATTTGGCGCGCTTATAATGATGTCTGTAACATTATCCCAATCAATGTTTTGTGGCACCTCTTCGGTGGTTTTTGTGATTTGATATGTCTCGTTGCCAGTGAAATATTTCATCCACAAAACTGTTTTTCCGGGATTGAAAATCATAACCACAAGACAAATCAAAAACACTGTCACAAGAAGCAGTGTAAACATTCCAAAATAGAAGAAAAATCCTTTTTTGATTTGACCAGACGCCATTTTAAACTCCTTTCATTTTATTATCACATTTATAATAGCACAAAGTTTTTGTTTTGTCAATCATAAAATCAATCCAAAACCGCCTTAATTCTTCTAATTCCGCTGGAAGAGCTTTCCTCTTTAACAATTTTCAAATGGTGTAAATCTTGCGTGTTTTTTGCATGAGGCCCACCACAAATTTCTTTGGAAACATTTCCTATTGTGTAAACCTTAACCACATTGCCATATTTGTTCTCAAACACGCCAACTGCACCGCTCTTTTTTGCATCTTCAAGGCTGAGTTCCTCAAATGAAACAGGAATTGCCTTAGAAATTGCATCATTCACAAATTTTTCAAGCGTTTCAATTTCTTCTGGCGTCATTTTGTGGTCTAAATTAAAGTCCAATCTAAGCCTTTCAGGAGTGATGTTTGACCCCTTTTGCATAACCTGAGGCCCAAATATTTTTCTCAAACCTGCCATAATAAGGTGTGTTGCAGTGTGGAGTTTTGCACTTTCATAACTGCTGTCAGCAAGGCCGCCCTTAAAAGTTCCCGCAGAGGCCGTTCTGCTCTTTTCTTGATGTTCTTCAAAGGCCTTTTTAAAACCATCTTCATCAACATCATAACCGCGTTCTTTGGCAAGTTCTTTGGTTAATTCAAACGGAAAACCAAAAGTGTCATAAAGCCTAAAACAAGCCTTTCCGGAAATAATGTCCTCCACAACTTCATTTTTTGCAAATTGTTTGTGCCTTTCAATGCCCGCAATAACCTTTTCAAACTCTTTGTGT
The DNA here is from genome assembly GCA_947629895.1 of uncultured Clostridia bacterium. The sequence continues at coordinate 14,517 of CANRFP010000013.1, forward strand.
CCTTCATCCAATGCCTTAGAAAATTTTTCAACCTCTTTTTGAAGTTCATCTTTAATAAATTGCCCCTTTGACAAAATGTCTGGATAATCAACGCCATGCTTTTTGATGAAAAGGTCGGCAATATCGGCAAAATATTTTGTGTCAAGCCCAATATTTCTTGCACAATTTGTGGCGCGCCTAATAAATCTTCTTAAAATGTAGCCTTGTCCAACATTGGATGGCACAACACCTCTATAATCGCCCAAAACAAACACAGAAGAACGCAAATGGTCGGCAATAATTCTGTAAGAGCGCGTTGCGTTTTCGCTGTCATCATAGCCAACTTTTGCCTTTGTGCCAATAAAATCAATCACGTCCTTAAAAATGCCGCTGTCATAAACGCTCTTAACACCATTCAGAACACAAACAGTTCTTTCAAGCCCCATGCCCGTGTCTATGTTTGGTCTGTTCAAAGCGGAAGCCTTTTCGCCAACCTTATCAACTCTGTATTGCATGAAAACATCATTCCAAATTTCAAGATATTTTCCACAATCGCACGCTGGAGAACAATTTTCGCTGCACTTTGGCTTTCCTGTGTCATAAAACATCTCTGTGTCTGGGCCGCAACGCCTCCGCCAAGCCCCCACCAGTTGTGTTCTTTTGGCAAATAGAAAACATTTTCAACTCCGCAATTTTTCCAAGCGTTATAAGCAACTTCATCACGTGGAGCAGTTTCGTCACCAGCAAAAACAGAAGCAGCTAAGCGTTCTTTTGGAATGCCAAGATATTCTTTGCTTGTTAAAAATTCAAAAGAAAGTTTAATCATATCTTCCTTTGGGCAGTCTCCCAAAAACCAATTTCCAAGCATTTCAAAACAAGTGAGGTGTCCTGCATCGCCAACCTCATCAATATCGCCCGTTCTTATGCATCTTTGCACATTGCAAAGGCGGTTGCCCTGAGGATGCTTTTCCCCAAGAAGATATGGCACAAGAGGATGCATCCCGGCAGTTGTAAACAAAACGCTTGGGTCATTTTCAGGAATAATTGAGGCATTTTCAATCCTCTTAAAGCCGTGTTTTTCAAAAAATTTAAACCAAAGTTCTTTAATTTCTGTATCCGTTTTCATAATCAATCCTTATTTAAAAAATCAAATTTTTTTGTTGCCCATAAAAGCATTATATATAATAACAAAAAAAGACAGAAAAAACAAGTGTTTTTCAAACAAAAAAAACACACACGCACCGCCAATTTCAACAATTTTTCTTTGCCAAAATTTAGCCAACAAAAAAAGTCGCTAATTTTTTTTGCGACTTTCGTTTATTTTTTCAAATTCTGTAACCGCTTCGGCAATTCTGCTTTGTTTGTGCCTTCTTAAAGCGCGCTGCAAGATTGAAGGATATTTTTGGTCTAGTTCATATTTATCAATTGTGTTTGACATGGATTTCACAAACAGCCTTCCCGCCTTTCGCTTGTCAACTTGCTTTGCCACAATTTCGCTTGAGTTGGAATTTTTAACAGCATACACACACTGTTTCACTCCCTTTCGTTTTTGCAATTTTAGATAAATGTAAATAAGCACAAACACAATCAAAAAGGCAAGAGCAAAATAGATGTAATATTCGTTAAAGCCAGAAATGACAACAAAAAGCAGCAGCAGTGCAACAAAAAACAGCAACGAAAACCAAACAAAACGCAAATCATTTTTTGCAGTTTCAACAATGTTTTTCCCCTCAAAAAACATCAAGTGATATTCGCCCTCAACATTTTCAATGTTTTTAACGTTGATTTTTGCCATCTAATTTCCTTTTATTTTATATGATTATATTATCATATATTCAAAAATTTTGTCAAGTATTTTGTTATCTTCTTAAAATGTCGCCTTTCTTTAAAGGCAGTTTGCAAGGCACAAGAACTCTCTCTTGAACAACCTTTGCGCTGTCAACTTTTTGCCCTGATGAGTTCAAAATTTCAAAAATTTCAAGTTTTTTTCGAAAAATTTTAGGATTTGGGCTTAAAATTTCAAGTTTTTCGCCACAAGAGAATTTATTTCGCATTTCAAGTTCCACATTTTTGCCGTCACAATCTTTTGTCACAATGGCAACAAATTCGCTATCTTGAACAGGCATGCTGTCCTCTGTGAATTGCTTCTGTTCACCCTCAAAATAAAAACCTGTGGTGTAGTGCCGGTGGCTCGCTTTTAAAAGTTCATCTTGCAAGGCCTTGCCAGGCTTTTTAGGCAGCATATCAAGCGCCTGCCTATATGCATTCACAACCGTTGCAACATAATAAGCAGATTTCATTCGCCCTTCAATTTTTATGCTGTCAACTCCTGCATCTTTAAGTTCTTGCAAGTGGTTTATCATATTCAAATCTTTGGAATTAAAAATGTAAGTTCCTTTTTCGTCCTCTTGCACTTCCAACTCATCTTCGCGACTGACTTCTCTCACAAAATATTTCCACCTACAAGCCTGCACGCATTCTCCATGATTGCTGTCTCTTCCTGTCAAATAATTGGAAAGTAAACAGCGCCCAGAATACGCCATGCACATTGCCCCGTGAACAAAAACTTCAATTTCAACATCTTTTGGCACTTCTTTTCTTATCTCGGCAATTTCTTTAAGTGACAATTCCCTTGCAAGAATAAGCCTTTTAGCCCCAAGTTTTGCCATGAGTTTTGCCGAATGACTGTTTATGATGTTCGCTTGTGTTGAAACATGAATTGGAAGGGTTGGTGCATTTTCCCTAACAAATTCCATAACCCCAATGTCGGCAACAATAACCGCATCAACATGAATTTTGCTGAGGAATTGCAAATATTCTTTAAGCCCCTCAAAATCCTTATCTTTTGCAATTATGTTCAAAGTGACATAAACTTTTTTGTTGTTTTCGTGAGCGATTTTCACAGCCTTTTCAAGTTCTTCTTCAGAGAAATTTCCTGCAAACGCACGAAGCCCAAATCTACCTCCTGCCAAATAAAATGCATCCGCTCCAAAATGCAAAGCGGTTTGAAACTTTTCAAAATTTCCTGCTGGCGCTAATAATTCCATAAAATCTCCTTTTAAAAAGCAAAATTTCAAAAATTACACAAAAAATATAAAAAAATTATTAAAAAAAGCCTAAAAAATTGCCAAAAATGTATTTTTTTTGATTTTTTATTATTTTTATCTTATTTTTTATTGTATTTTCTTTTATTATTTTTAAATCGCAACCACTGGTGATGCTGTGAGTGTTAAATCGGCAAGCCCGATGCCTTCCAAAATGTAATAGTAGGCAATCGAGCCAATCATTGCAGCGTTGTCAGTGCAAAATTTCAAATTTGGTGCAAACATTTTCACTCCCAAATTTGAACACATTTTTTCAAGCTTTTCTCTCAGCGCCATGTTTGCTCCAACTCCGCCCGCAATCACAAGTTTTTCTGCCCCAACTTTTTTTATTGCAAGCGAGGTTTTGTTTGCAAGTTCTTCAACAGCAAGATTTTGGAAAGACATCGCAACATCCGCCTTTGAAAATTCTTCGCCCTTTTGCTCTTTGTTATGCACAAAATTCACAACCGCGGTTTTAAGCCCACTAAACGAAAAATCCAAACTGTTTGGAAGTGGTGCGTGATAGTTAAATTTCACCTGCTCTTTCCCCTCTTTTGCAAGCCTTTCAATGTTTGGCCCGCCAGGATAAGAAAGCCCAAGCACGCGTGCCACTTTATCAAAACACTCCCCCACACTGTCATCAACAGTTGAGCCAAGCAACTTGAAAGAACAATAATTGTCAACTTGCACAAGTGCCGTGTGCCCTCCGCTCACCATAAGGCACAAAAATGGTGGCGTCAAATCCTTGTGCGAAATGTAATTTGCGCCAATATGCCCATGCACGTGACTGACGGCAATAAGTGGAACTTTCAAAGCGTAGGCAAGTGTCTTTGCAAAGTTAACTCCAACAAGCAACGCACCAATCAACCCCGCCCCATAAGTCACCGCAACTGCATCAACATCTTGAAGGGTTTTTCCCGCCTTTTGCAGCGCCTCGTCAAGCACGCTTGAAATGTTTTTTATATGATTTCTTGATGCAATTTCTGGCACAACCCCGCCATACAGTTTGTGAATATCAATTTGAGAGGAAATTATGTTTGAAAGCACCTCTCTGCCATTTTTCACAAGTGCGATGGATGTTTCATCGCAAGAACTTTCCACAGAAAGAACCAAGACATCTTTTTTTGTCTTTAAAGCCTCAAACTTTTCTTTTGCAATTTCTTCATAACTCATTGTTTTGCACTTGTCCTTTTCAAATATTCGTTTATAAATTCTTGAATGTTTCCATTCATAACCGATTGCACATCACTGTCCTCAAAATTTGTCCTGTGGTCCTTAACCAAAGTGTAAGGGCAAAAAACATAAGAACGAATTTGGCTTCCCCACTCAATTTTTTTGACATCGCCGCGAATTGATGCCAATTTTTCAAGCTCTTCCAACTCTTGCTTTTCAACAAGTTTTGAATAGAGCATTTTCATTGCCGTTTCACGATTTTGCACCTGTGAACGCTCCGTTTGGCATGCCACAATAATTCCACTTGGAATGTGCGTTATTCTAATTGCAGATTCCGTTTTGTTAACGTGCTGCCCGCCCGCACCCGAACTGCGATAAGTGTCAATTTTCAAATCCTCTGGGCGAATGACAATGTCTGGCGCTTCTTCAATTTCTGGCATAACTTCCAAACTTGCAAAACTTGTGTGCCTTCTGGCATTGGCATCAAAAGGCGAAATTCTCACAAGCCTATGCACGCCTTTTTCCGCTTTCAAATAGCCATAAGCATATTCGCCAGAAACAAGATAGGAAATGGATTTTATTCCAGCATCTTCGCCATCCAAAACATCCAAAACCTTCAATTTAAAGCCACTTTTTTCTGCATACATTGAATACATCCTAAACAGCATATCCGTCCAATCTTGCGCCTCTGTTCCGCCTGCACCAGCATGCAAAGTCATGATGGCATTATAGTTGTCATATTTTCCCGAAAGCAAAGTTTCAAGTTTTGCACTTTCAATTTCCTTTTCAAGTTTAAGCAGCGTTTCATTCAATTCGTCAAAAATCGATTGGTCGTCAACCTCTTCCAAAAGTTCAACGCTCGCCTCGCAATTGTCAATCATGCTGCCCAAAGCCTTAATTTTGTTTAATTTATATTCGCAAAGTTTCATTTCTCTGCCAATTTTGGAAACTCTTTTTGCATCAGTAAAAAATCCATCTGAAAGTTGGATTTGTTTATATTCTTCAAGTTTTTTCTCTGTTCCAACCGGGTCAAAGACACTCCTTAATAAAGGAAAAGTCCGCTTTTAATTTCCCCAATTTTTCTTTTTGAACATCAACAATCATAAAATCTCCTTAAAAACACATTAAAATATATCACAAACACAAAAAAAAGTAAAGTGATAAGCCACAATTAAAGAAAAACAAGCCCTTCGGCCTGTCAATCTTCAACTTTTTCAATAACTTCTGCCATATGCGCTTTTTTGAATTCTTCGTCTTGCTTGATAAGCGCCTTTTCCAAAAAGATTAAACTCAGCCCATACATGCAATAGAACCCGCACACAACGCCCAGCACAATCTTTAAGAACAATGTTCCGCCGCCCATCATGCCGTCCAAAACGCCCGAAACCAAAAGCAAACAAGACGACAAAATTCTGCCTGCGCCCAGCCAAAATTCCGTGACAGCAGTGTTTTCAAGAATATGTGAATGCATTGAAAGAACTCTAATCACGCCCGACCTTCTGCTGTCAGAAACAGACATCAAAATAACGTTCAAAACAACATAAACTGCATAGAAAATGATGATTGTTATTTCGTTTGTTGCGGCAAGAATGCCAATAATGGTGCAAGTTACAAGTGCCACTGTGCCGCCGATGAACCATTTTGAGCGTTTTTTACGATAGAATTTAAGATAAAACATCATGGTAATCAAAGAAATTGCTGTGAAAATGGATTGATACATACCAAGTGAAGAGTTTGACCCAACGTTTGTTATCACAAGAATGGTGATTAAAGTTGTGAAACAGTCATAAGAAGCCCCCCTAAAAAATGCTTGAACATAAACGAGCCACAGCGGTTTCACTTTTTCCTTTTCTTTAACAATTTCCTTTGAAAAACTCAAAAGATGGAAATCCAATTTATATGCCTTTTTAGGCCTTATCAAAAACGAGAACACAATAAGAAGCGCCGCAACAACAAACATTATGTAAGTGACAATTGAAAAGTCTATATCGGCAATATAACCCAAACAAATTGGGAAAATTATGTAAACAAGTTGAAACATAATTTTCTTAACTGCAAAGAACTTTGTTTGATATTTGCTGCTTATAACTTCTGAGGTTAGGTTGTTGTATCCAGAAGAGAAAAATCCCCAAGCCAAGCCATAAACCGAAGCAATAAGCGGAAGGAATGTTATCATATTGTCTTGCAAGAAGTAAACAAGTAAAACCACCACAGCAAGCAAGCAAGAGCCAATTGAAACAAAGATGCTTTTGTTGATTTTCTTTAAGAAGTGGCCTGTCCAAGTGTAGCACAAAACGATAACCAAATAGTCAAGAGCGTAAAACAGTCCAATGCTCACAATGTTGTGGGAAAGTTGAATTTTATCAACTGCCCCGTCCATAATGTTGAATCTTAAAACTTTTGAAATAAAGAACAAGTCAATAAAAATGCAAATGACCGCTTGCAAACAGTCACAGGCAACAATCGATATTCCACTTAAATCAAAAAGTTTGCTTTTCTTCATTTTTCTTTTCTCCTGTGGGCAATTCTAAGAATCCATTTTGTAATTTCCATATATGGAATAATAAGGAAAGCAGAGCCAATCACCATCAGCCATTGCCACCAATTTATTTGAGTTATTCCCATGGCATTTTGAAGTGGAGCAATTGGCAAAACCACAACAAGAACGGTTAAAATTAAAGATGCCAAGAAGCTTATGTTCAAAAGCTTGTTGTCAAAAGGATTTGATTTGAAAATTGATTGTGTTTGGCTTTTAAGATTGAAGCAATGCAAAAGTTCGGTTATGCAAACAAACAAGAAGCAAATTGTTGTGTATTCCAAGTGATTTAAGTGAAGAGCATATCGGCAAATTGAATAAAGTGTCAGCGTTGCGGCGGCAACCCAAAGCCCGGAACAGAAAATATTAAAGCCCGCATCACCCCTAAACAAGCTTCCGTTGTTTTTGATAGGTTTTCGTTTCATAATGTTCTTTTCCGCTTTTTCAAACCCAAGCGCCAGGCCAACAAATGTGTCGGAAACAAAATTTATCCAAAGAATTAGGGCTGGTGTGAAGAAATTTGAATCTCTAAACACAATCACAATAACGCTCATAAAAAACAGTTCTGCCATAGAAGTTCCAAGCAAAAACATCAGAATTTTCAAAATTGTGTCATAAATTCGTCTGCCCTCTTTAACCGCACCAACAATGGTTGCAAAGTTGTCGTCTGTCAAAATCATATCGGCAGCCTCTTTGGTGACATCTGTGCCTGTGATGCCCATTCCGACACCAATGTCCGCCGCCTTGATGCTTGGAGCGTCATTCACTCCATCGCCCGTCATGGCAACAATCTTGTCATTTGCTTTAAGCGCCTTCACAATTTTAACCTTATGTTCTGGGCTGACACGCGCATAAACTTGATAGTTGTTCACAAGTTTAACAAACTTCTCATCTGGAATTTCATCAAGTTCTTTTCCGGTGATAACATGTTCTTGACTGCTGCAAATTCCAAGTTCTTTGGCAATCGCAAAAGCAGTGTCTTTGTGGTCGCCCGTAATCATAATTGTGGTTATTCCCGC
>CANRFP010000014.1 GCA_947629895.1 uncultured Clostridia bacterium
CCTTTTGTTGTTTTGATTTAAAAAGTCCCATTTTTTATTCCTCCATTTTTGCTTTTTTCTTTTTTACAGGTTGACTCTTTTCCTGTGAAAATTCTTTTTCTTCTTCGCTTTGCGCTTCTTGTTCAAACATACTCAAAATCTCGTCTTCGTTTTTGCCTATGCCATAGATTGGCTCGCTGACTTCATATGCCGACTGCACTTCCGTGAAAAGTTCGTCCGCCGATGTAAGCACGTCTTCCGAAGATATTCTCGTTTCAAGCGCCTTGTTTAGAAACTTTGCAAGTTTTTTCTGGTCAGCCAAGAGTTCTGAGAGTGGCACTTTTGTTTGAGTTTTAAAAAATGTGTTGCTGTCAAACGCGTCTTTAAGTTTGTTCATAAGGCGAATGTTGTATAAAAGATACATTCCCCTTTCCATGCAAGTTTGCTTCTCTTCATTGAGATGCGTAATTTTTTTTGCATAGAAAAGTTGCAAATCCTTGTTTTTCTCCTTTTTGCCCTTTTCAACAAGCGCGTCAATCTCTTTTATCTTTTGATAAACTTCCGCTTCCGCAGTGCGTTCTTGACGTTCAAGTTCGCAGATGGAATTCACCAAATCTTCGCGCTTAAGGTTTTTGAATTTGTTTCTTCTAAACGGCCACATCAGTAATTATCTCCTTCATTTATTTGATAGATTTTGTCAAGCATCCACTTATATTGATTTGCAGTGTTTTTGTCAGCAAGTTCAAGCGCCTTTTGGCACTCTGGCAAGTAAATCGCACTTTTGTAGGCAAGCGGGTCTGTGAAAAGTGTGTCTTCATCTTTAAGTTGAAATTTTTCAAGCATCAGCCCCCAGTAAGCATCCGCGCAATCCTTGTCCCACTCCAAAGCCACCGTGAAATTCATTTTTGCCTGTTCGAAACAGCCGTCCTCAAGGTTGATGTAGCCAAGTTTGAGTTCCCTTTCAACCCTTTGCGCTGTCTCTTCGTTTACATTCTGTGAAGCATGATAGGTTCTTTTCATTCAATCTCTTCCTTTTTGCGCTGGACAATATATGCTTCAATCTCTTCCAAAAGTCGCATGCAGGTTTCTTGTGTGTTGTCCTTGGCTGTTGCGATTTTAAGGTCGTCAAGTTTGTTTGAAAGTTTGCTGTCAACCAGCAGCACGCGGTCGTTTGTGGTTGGATTGAAAAATCGAATGTTGTCCTTCACTTCCACAAGCCTTCTGCAAAGTTCGTCATTGCCGTTGGCATACACGATTATGCTTTCCACATTTGCCACCATGTTTTCAATGGACTTTTTGTTTTTTATTATCCCGCGCGAGCCTTCTTCTTTTTCGCTTTTAGGCTTTTTTATGTATTCTTTGCAGATGTAAAACACCGCAAATCCAACAATCGCAAGCAAGACGATAATATAAAGTGCAATCATATCTTCTCTCCTTTTACAATTTTTGTCCGCAGGTTGCGCAGAATTTTGCGCCCTTTTCGTTTATTGTGCCACAGTTTGGACATTTCAAGTCGACAACCTTGCTTCCACAGTTGGAACAGAATTTCGCACCTGGCAAAAGTTCTTGTCCGCAAACTTCACATCTTAATTGTTCTCCCTTGTTTCTTGTAGAACTTAAACGCTTGTAGTCTTCTTCGTCAATAATAATGTTTGCAATATTGAAAGAAAAAACCGAAATGCCATATTCGCTTAAAAGTTTGTGACTTAGGCTTTTTAAAACCTTTTGCGCAATGTTTTTCTTTGCAATGGAAAGTTGATTGAAGCGAATGTTGTTTTCTTTTATATATGAAACGGCTTCTGCTTCCAAAACCGAAACAACCGTTGATTGAAGCCTTTCTTGCAACGCGTCCGCCGTCAAATCTTCCGCCGCGCCAACAAGATAAAGATAACTTTTTCTTGGGTCGCCAATCTGGACATCAAAATCGCCAGACATTCCAACCTTGTAGTCCTCTTCCAAAACCCCGTCATAGAAATCAATCTTCTGCGGCGTCCCCCACAACAGTTTCAGTTTCGCTGTTTTGGACATAAACAACACTTCAATCGACGCGTCAGGTTCTGCCTTCAAATCGACAAAATCGCTTAAAAGATATTTGCCGGATGAGAGCGTTTGCAGCATCTGCCCGTCCTTGACCAGAATGGCGTTGTGCGTTTCTGGCACAATAAGCGTCTGACGCCCGTCAATGTGGTCGATAAGCGTTCTTGAAAACAATTTTTCGTTTGTTCCAACAAATTTTATTGAGTTTTGTTCCATGCTAGACTTTCCTCTAATAAGATTTTAACAAAAAGCATCACAAAAGTCAAAAAGAAAAGCGTAAATTTCTTTGATTTAGCCCAAAATTTTGCAAGTTTTTACGCCTTTTTCATTGCTTTAAAAAATTTTTTGAATAATTTGTTGACAATTTCGCATAGATATGTTAAAATTTGCTAGTCAAAAGTTTTGGGGGTATAGCTCAGCTGGCTAGAGCACCTGCCTTGCAAGCAGGGGGTCAAGAGTTCGAATCTCTTTATCTCCACCAATAGTATTTTGAGAACACAACAAACACAATATGTTGTGTTCTTTTTTTATAAAAATTTCCTTTGTGACTCATTTTGTGAAGAAATTATCGTCAAAATTATCGTCAAAGTTAGGGTATAAATCGCCGTAAAGTCCGCGCAAAGCGGCCTTTGGTATGTTTTCCTTTATGTTCGTGTATATGTCATTTGTGATCACAATCGAGGCGTGCCCTAAGTAAAGTTGCCTAAATTTATCACTTGCGCCAAGGAAATATAAGTTGGCCGAACAGGTGTGTCGCAGTTCGTGAAGAGTTTTGTCAATATCAATTTCTCTGAAAACTTCTTTTGTTTTCTTTGTGGCAGTTCGTGGATGCATTCTAAAACTATCCTGCTTCATGTTGGTTTTTAAAAATTCAATAAAACTTTTTGTCACTGGAATATATCTGTCAGCGTGTTCCGTTTTTGTTCCCCGGATATGAATTGTTTGTTTAACCTCATTCAAATCTCTAGCCAACGAAAATCTCAAAGTTTCTTCTCTACGACTCCCGGCAATCAAAGAAAACATAAAAAATGCATACAATTTTGATTTTTTTGCTTCCTCCAGGAATAAGCACTGCTCTTCCAGCGTCATCGGCGAACGCACTTGCTTAAACTTCTGCTTTGGCTTCTCAAGGCCAACAGTCAGGTCTTTTTTAATTTTTCCTGTCACAAAAGCCTTTAACAGAACTCTTTTGACTTTGTGAAAGATTTTTCCGCGTGTGGTTTCTTTTTTGATGCTGTTTATAAATTTCTGCCACTGTTCTGTTGTGCATTTTTCCAACTCCACTCGAAAAAAGTTTGGCCTTATGTAATTTCTGATCATCCTTTGCCATTCGTCTTTTGTGCTTTTCGTCAGATCACTGTTTGCAACGTAACTGTCATAAAAATATTCAAAATATGAAATGACTGTCAATTTCCCGGATGTTTTTATTCTTTTAACTTCATTTTTCTTTCTTGGAACGATTTTTGGAATCTTTTCAACAAGTTCTCTGTAAGTGTTCGCAATGGCATAATAAAGAAGTCCATTTTGCAATCGCGAATACTCCCAGCGACTGTCTTTTCGTTTATAGCAATATTTTTTCAATGTTTCTACTCCTTTATTTTCAGTTTTTGGAGCAGAGTTTTTTTGACGTCTTTGAAAGTTTATCACTTTTGGCTGCAGGTCAAACGGGCCTTTGCTATCTTCTCGGGCCTGTTCATAAACTTTCAACTTTTCTAAGATTTCACTGATTTGTTTGGTGTGAACCTCAATCTGTTCGATTTGTTTTTATATATTCTTCCATCTTTTATCTCCTTTATTTCAAAAAATTTTGACTTAAAAAATTTTTAGTGCTATAATTTACTATGACAAATTGCTCTTCTATCCTGTATTTTGGTAGAGAGAGTTCTAAGAACGGTTGCTTTAAGTAGCCGTTTTTATGTTTTTAGTAAAAGCTAAGTTTATTTTCAGCCATAAAAACCTCCTTGTCTTGACATTTTTAAATCTGAATGTATAATGTTTGCATAAAAAGCCTCTGGCATTTCCGAAGGGCTACGCGATCGCGTGGACGGTTCATGTAGGTATGCCGGGGGCTTTTTTATTTTCTACTGTATATTCTGCGAATGGTGTCACGTTCTTGTTGTGTTTCTTTAAGGCCTTCGATGTATGCCTCGGCCTTGCCGCACAAATCTTCATCCAGATCTCTGATTGATTCAATGATATTTTGTTGCGCTGCATTGAAACTGTCAGTGTGAATGATGCCTTTTGTTTCATGGCCTAAAAGATAGTCGATGGATACGCCAAAGTAATCGGCTATCTTAAAAAGTGTTTCAACAGAAGGGCTGACTTTTCCTCTTTCATAAAAACCTAGCGATGCTTTTTTCAAGCCGAGTTGTTCAGCACATTCTTTCTGTGAAAGTTTCTTTTGTTCTCTTAATGTTCTGAGATTTGACATAATTTAATCCTCCTTTAAGAAAATTTTTTGCGAACATTATCGCGTTCTTGCTGTGTCGCCGCTAATCCTTCAATATATGCTTCGGCTTTATTACACAAGTCATCATCTAAAATTTTTATCAAAGATATAATGTTTTGCTGAACACCGTTAAAACCATCTGCATGAATAATGTTCTTTGTTTCATGTTCAAGCAAATAATCGATTGAAACACCAAAATAATCTGCGAGTAATATTAGAGTATTTGAATCTGGCTGCCTTTTCCCTAACTCATAATTTTGATATGTTTGCTTTTGTAATTTCAAATCCTGTGCCACTTCAGCCTGTGTTTTTTTTAGATTTTTGCGCAAAAATTGTAAGTTCTTCATCATTTAATCCTCCTTTTAAATTTAATTTACACTATAATTGTAAAAAAAAATATGCGATTTGTATATTTTTTTCTTAAAAACGCTTGACAAATATGCAAATTGTATTCTAAAATTGCATTAGAATATACATTTTGTATATTTAATTTAGGAGATGGCTATGGCAGGAAAACAAAAAAATTGCCCCGAAGGGCAATTTGATTGACGCTTAGGATTTGCGTTTACTAGATTTCGCTTTACCTTTAGCGTTCAAACGGTTGTTGTTGATACCTACATTTTTGGTATTGCTTACAGAAACATTTGATTTAACCTGCACGTTTTTGCTGGAACAGTCAACTTTGGTGCTAGAAACTTTTGAAAGTTCAAGATTTTGTTTGTGTTCAAAATTTTTAATTCTTCTGTCCAAAGCACCTTCACGTTTTAAGAGATTAGATAGTCTTTTAGAATCACGTTTATCTAAAAATTCATCTTCTCTCTTCTGACGGCGCAAATCAGCGATTTCTTCTTTAACCTGATTTAATCTGCCAGCATCGCGTTCACTTCTAAAATTTTGCAAACGATTCACTATGTATCACTCCTTTTGTAAAAATTTCTAGTAAATGGCAATCGACATACCACCTCCTAAACTTTACTAACAAACTATTATAGCAAATTTTGGAGTGATATTAAATAAAAAACGGAGGATTTTTATGACAAATCAAGAAATTTCAAACTTAATAGATGAAAAATTTGAAAAAGTGAGACAAGAACTCAAAGCACAACTTTGTCCAAAGTGGGAGTTCTCAGAAGATGAGAAAGTTATCTTGCGAAATCTTCAGCAAAGATATAAGTGGATTGCGAGAGATATAGACGGCCGGTTATTTATATTTGTTGATAGGCCAATGAAAGATGACTATTACTGGGCATCTGCATCTTTGAAAATAGCTCCTTTAAATACATTTGACAAACTCTTCCAACAAATCACATGGCATGACGAAGAACCTTGCGAGTTTAGAAAATTTATTTAGGAGGAAATAAAATGAAAATCATTAACGAAAAATTTTTCGATCAACTGACAATCAATCCTGGCAACACAGATTTGCCTTACATAGACATTTTCAAAGATAAAGTTTGTGATCTTGATAGTTTTAAGATGCATTTAGGCAACTATATTGATTTTTTGAATTATTCTTTCAAAAGATACAAAATTCATAGAAAAATAAACCCAATCTTGTCTTTTGACGATTTTATGCGTGAGTTTTGGCTTGAAGGCATATCAACAAAACAAAATATGGAATTTTCCCCTGGTGGTGCAGAATGAGTGTTTCATTCTTGTATCGCGAGGGCTTTTTTATATCCTGGCCAACAAAAAACGCCGGAGATTGCAGAATTTTTGTGAAAAGCAAAAGTGAAGCAGACAATTTGTATGCCACGTTAAAATCGAAAAATCCGAATGTAGAAAAATACGCGGTAGGTTTTGGAAAAATTAAAAAACTTACTTAAAAGGAGATCAGATGAGAGAAGAGAATATTGCATATTTTGCAAATTTGCCATATCCGGTGCGCGCTTCTACCAACATTTCAAGCGATGAAAAACTTTTGTATGCCGAAGTTATTGCGCGATTAACGCCCGCCGGCTGCTGCAAAACAACAAATGAAACCTTCGCACAGTTCTTTGGAACTGACGAAAGAACTATCTCTCGCAGAGTGAAAAACCTGGCAACTTGGGGATATGTGAGAATTACTCAGGATCACAAGCGCCACATTCGAAAATTGTGGCCTCTAGAGATTCAAATCCCGGACATTTCAGAAGAACCTGAAAAATGGTCAGAAAAGCAAAAAATGTTTGCAAAGGCATTTCCTGAAAGGCAAATTGACATGGCGGACATCCCGGATAGTGTGGATATGGAACTTTTGATAAAGAAAATCAAGGAATCAAAGTTTCTGTCAAAAGCAAAAAATATGAGCCTGCGATCATGTGTGTTGAAATATAAAGCGATTGTGGCTGACGGCTATAATCAATTCAGTGAAGAAAAGAAAAAGAAATTCAGCACAGAAAGAAGTTATACCGCAGAAGAAACAAATGCATTATTTCAAAATGTAGACGACATCGAAATTTAAAAGGAGAAAAACAGTGCAAGAACACAAACTTAGCGGATGGTGGAAAGCTTTAATAGCAATCTTAATAATTGTTGGTCTGCCGTTGAATGGCTGGCTGTGTTATTACGAGCTTGTTTTGAAAGAAGCAACCGTTGTAATAGACACTTCGTTTGTGGACACTGCCGGCTATCGTGACGAAGAAACATATTTCATGGAAGTAAATTATTATTCCAACGAAAAGAAAAACGGCGTTGAGTGTATGGAGTTTAAATTTAATTATTACATAGACACCTCAATCCCGGACAAAGGTGAAAATGGATCTTATGACAATAAGTATATGTTTTCAACAGGAGTGCAGCTTATAGACGGAGAAAATTATTATCGCACTTACAACACTACAAATGGCATTTCTCAAACAGTCACACATTTTGCTTTAAACAACGCAACTTTTTATGCAAGTCCTGATGGCTTAGATCAGGGATATAAAGTTTCAGATGCCACACTTGGAAACAGTTGGATTTTTGATATTGGCGGAAAGCTTTGTTTAATTGAAAACAAAGGGCTTGTAAAAACAGATAGTTTCTGGTGGTGGAATTATTACGCAGACTATGACATTCAGTTTATGATTGCATCATCAGTTATGTCTATTCAATCATTGAAGAACGGAACAACAATAACAGCGTTTAATTTTAGTGATTATCTTAAAGTCACAAAAGTTTACGATGAAGAAAGCGGACAATTTAGAGAAGATCTTGTAGATGAAAATATCACAAAATATTTCACATTCATGAATGTTAAAGTAAACAAAACCGACAACGGCATGATTGAAGCCAAAAATTCAGTTTTTAATTCTTACAAAGGTGACACAGAATGGTCTTTTCATGGTATTGGCGACAGAAATGCTTATTGGAGAGATGAAACAATTTACGATATTGATTCAGATGATTTCAAATTCATTTCTGTTGACAATGGTTACAGTATTGAACTTAAAGACTCTTGTATCGAATATCTTTCTGAATTTTCTGATGTTGTTTTGAACGTTGAAATCAATCTTGACGATTTTAGTTCCATTCTTAACATTATTGGTTTTACAAAAAAACCTTTCAAAAACTTAAATGTTAATTCAATTAAGATTACATCATCCACACAAAAAGATTTCACTGTTTATGGTTTTGACGATATGGACATTCACACTGAAAATGTCAATATTGTCCATGGAGGTGTGTAATGCTTGAGATGATTTTAATTGTCGTTGCAATTTTAGCAATAGTGTTGGTTCTTGTTGCTTCGATTAAATATAAAAGTTACAAAGTTCTTGGAATGATTGTATTGATTGCATGGTGTGGACTTTCAATTTTTAGCGGATTTACTTGTTTCAAATATTATAATTCTCACTCAGATCTTTTCGGAACGCCAGCTATCCATAATCCTTATGAAAACTTTAATTATTACGAATATGATCTTTCCGGAATTTCTTGGTATTTTACTGAAAATGATCCAACACTTAGATATGAAGTAGAGTATAAAACCTCAATCAAGTTCGATGGAAACAAAAATAAATATCATTTACTTGTTAATGATGCCCCGTGCACAAGAACCGAATCTTCAAATGGCAAACTTAAAGGTTTTTTGAAAAAACAGTTTAAAGATATCGATGGTGAAGTTAATAAGGAAATAAATTTTGAAATTACTTTTGAATTTTACACTTCTTCAATCGATTTAACAATCAAAACAGATGCTACGCTCGATGATATAGGTTATGTTAATGAATTTGTCGACACATATGGTTTTAATTTAAGAATTATCAATGCCGTATACGGCGAGATTTAAAAGGAGGAAACATGGATTGGAAAAAGGCTTTTAAAATCACAGGTGCTATAATTTTGATTTTAGCTTTCGTGTTTGCCGCAATATGGACCGCCTTTAACTGGAAAACAATCTTTTCAGGTTCAAAAATTTACACATCACAGCAAAGAGAAGACTATGGCAATCAACGATATAATGATGCGCTAGAACAAGCCGAAAAATGGCGTGTGCAAGTTCAAGAATTGCAAGCGAAGGTTGTTGTTTATGAAGAGAATCAAGACAATCTTAAATCACAAGTAAACACATTGAAAAGTGAGAAAGAAACACTTCAAAATGAAAAAACAACTTTACAAGAAGAAGTAAAACAAAAAACTGCCAAGATTACTGAACTTGAACAATCACATTCAAGCGATCAAGATGAAATAAAGACTTTAAAAGAAGAAAAAAGTAACTTGGAAGCGCAAATTTTGCAAAAAAATACTCAAATTGCAGAAAAAGAACAGAAAATCTTGCAACTGCAAGGACAAATCACTGAATTACAAAACAGTGTGACAAGGTTGAATGCTGAATTAGAAGCTTATAAAGACAAAGACCTTGGACTTAATAAAGTTGAATTTATGAATGGTGATTCAGTTGAAAAAGTTATTTATTACAAACAAGGAGAAACACTTCCATATATTCCAACTGTAGAACAAACAAAAGATGAATGGTTTTATGGTTGGACAAAAAATCAAGGCAGTGAAGAAGTCTTTAACCTCACAACTTCCTATACTCCATCCGGAGATGAAACTTTTTATGCTGTAAAAGGGCCAACTGTTCCTGTTTATTTGGGCTATTCTTATTATGATGAAAAAAGCACTGCTAAAAAATCATTTAGTTGGTATGGAGAAAATTTAAGAATTAGAGATATTTTAATTTTTGACGAAGATATTGATTTAGAAGATCCAAATTTTACACTAGAACTAACATCATATTCTAAAAAAACTCCACATATTACTTTGGATACAAAATTAAAAGATTTTAATGATTGTCATCTTTATAACGATGGATCGTTTGAAGATGGATATAGTGCGGGTATGCACGCATGTAAATTTGATTTTAAACTGACCTATAAATTTAAAAGTTCTCTTTCTGGAATTTTTACTCTTGCAGACCAAAACAAACCATACTTTACCGGGGAGGATTTAGATCACCTTCGAGATTTAGGATTTAATTATACTTTTTCTCGTCTTTTGGGATTTGACTATCAAATTAAAGAACCTAATCAAGATCATTATTCTGAATTAGCAACATATAGTGGAGAATTTAAATTTATTTCCAATGAGGGAAAACAAGAGAATGCTTTAATATCTGTTTATGAATGCACGCTTGACAATTCAGAAAAATTACAATTTATGCTTTATCTAAATTTTAACGGAATTATAAATTACAAGTTGAATTATGTAGATAATCTTTCAGAAGGACGAATTATTCAATATAAAAATGTTGAATATGAATTAAATGTTAAAGATTGCAAATGCAAACCTTGCTACAGATCCGGATCTAATGATTATTTCGATTACTTAAAAGAGACCTACGCCTACTCATTTACTGATAATGGTGAATTGTGGGTAAATAAATCCCTGGATAACAATAGTTTCGATTATATTATAGAAAGGAAAGGACCTCTCTTCGTTGACTCGAAAAAAGTTAATATTTCTGTTGACAATCCAACAGATTTAAGTCTAGACATTTTTGCCTTAGAGAAAGAAGAGAATGTTCAAAACTGTTATTTTGCAATTATCTACACCGTAAGATCCGCGGGAAAAGATTACTCATCGATTCTTCTAGTATATTATGAAAATAGCGAATTTAAAACTAAAACTCTTATCGAAGAAAGCCCGTGTTCTATTACTAGACAGGGAACAATCATAACAATCAATTCAGATAACGAAACTAAAAACTACACATTAAACGAGGATACATTCTCGCTTGATGCAGTTTAAATAAATTTACAACGGCGCTTTTAAGCGCCATATGGGAATGTAGCACAATCAGTAGTGCGAAAACTTGGCCAGTTAATATATGAGTGCAAGGCTCATCATTCCCTCCAAAGCAGAGAGAAACATTTACTCCTCCAAAAATTAAAAATGTTCTGGGCTCTCTGCTTACCAAAGGCAAGAAGTTTTAAATCCTAAACCAAATTTCCTTCTTGCCTTACCACTTGCAAACTGCAAGAAAAATTTTATTTAAAAGGAGATAAATCTATGGCAAAAGAACACAAAAAAACAATTTCTTTTTTGAAGGTCCTGTTAAGCATTGCAATAATTTTAATTGTTGCCGCAGGAATTTTCTGTTTAACAGTCTTCATTGTTTCAACAATGAATAATGTAACTTTTGTTGAACAGTTGAAGATATGGTTTAACATAGTGCCAAAAGAAACTGTTTCTTCAGCAATGCAAAGATTTCTAAAATAACTTTATTGATTCAAAAGAGTTGTCAATATATTTTTTGATAACTCTTTTTACAAGGAGAAAATTATGTTTAAAAAGCTTTTAATCTGTTGTTGTGCTTTTTTACTTGCGCTTGGTGGTGTTGCTGGCGGAATGTATTTGTCAAATTATATAAATGACAAAAACTATTCTGCTGAGTTAAACAATCAAAAAGCAGATCTCTCTTCTGTTGCTGAGAGTCTATCTAGCGTCCAAAAACAATTGGAGTCTCAAAAAGCAGAATGTGAAAATTTGAAAACACAAAAAGAAACTTTGGAGAGTGAAAAAGACAAACTTACTAAAGAAAATGCTGCACAAAAACAAGAATTGCAAGAAAAAACAGCCAAAATAACAGAGTTGGAACAAAATAAAGAACAAAATGAGTCTGAAATTTCTAGATTGCAAGGCGAAGTTTCAAGTTTGCAGCAGCAAATTAAAGAAAAAGAAACTAGAATTGGCGAGTTGGAATCTCAGGTTAAACAATTACAAAACTCAATCACTCAAAAAGATGGAGAAATTTCAAACTTAACATCTCAATACAATACTTTGCAAGGACAATTTACTCAACTTCAAGAAAATTATTCAAAACTTCAGGGCGAAGTTGCAGATAAAGACAATCTTATGAAACAACTTAATTCACAAATAAGTGAATTGCAAGAACAAGTTGATCAATTAAAATCTCAACTCGCCGAACTTAGTGTTTTGAATACTGCTAGTGTAAAGAATATTGGCATTTCTAACCCTCCTTTTTATAGTTCTGATGTCTGGAAGTATAACAATAATATATATCTTACATTTAATAATAAAACTTTTGTATTGAATGATAACACTTGGGACTCTTCAATTGATCAGTCTATTTACAAAAGTGATCCAAACAATATTTGGACAGATGGACAGAATATTTATTTTTCAAGTGGTTTTTCTCAATATGTTCTGAATGATAACAAATGGGAGAAAAAAACTTGGCAAGGTAAATTGCCTGAAATGGGTTTATGTATTTGGACAGATGGTTCAAAAGTTTATTATTCAAATGCTTCTCAGCAATATGTATTGAATGGAGACACTTGGACGGAAAAAACTTGGCAAGGCTATACAAATATTGAGGCTAGAAATATTTGGACAGATGGAAATAATATATATTATTCGAATAGAACTACATATGTATTAAATGGAGACACCTGGGAAAGAAAGACTTGGAACGGTTTATCAAGTTTGGATGGTGAAAACATTTGGTCTTTTAATAATAAAATTTATTATTCGAAAGATTCTCAACACTATGAATTAAATGGAGACACTTGGAAAACTAAAACCTGGAATGGTTTGACTAACTTTAGTGGCCATTATATTTGGTGCGACGAAAATAATGCTTTTTATTCTAAAACATCTGAACAATATGTATTGAATGGAGACACTTGGGAAGTAAAAGAGTGGATCTTAGATTCTTTTTCAAATTTTGATACTTCTAAAGTTTGGACTGATGGTGATAAGGTTTATTATTCAGATTTGACTCAAAATTATATTTTAGATAATAATGTTTGGAAAAATAAAACTTGGAATAGCGGGCCAGATTTCTTTGATAGATCTAATGTTTGGACTGATGGAGAAAAAACTTTTTATTCCTCCAGTTCAGATCAATTTGAATTAAATGGTGACACTTGGGAAGAAAAAACTTGGAATGGTTTAACATCTTTTAATGCTAGCGATATTTGGACAGATGGCGCAAAAATTTATTATTCAAATGATTCTCAACAATATGTTCTTAATGAAGATACCTGGGTTATAAAAGAATGGAAAGGTCTTGATTCTTTTACTGGAAGTTCAATTTGGACCGATGGTAAAAATGTTTATTATTCTAGTGGTTCTCAGCAATATGTATTGAATGGAGACACTTGGACGGAAAAAACTTGGCAAGGCCTTGCAAAGATTGAAACTAGCTATATTTGGACAGATGGAATCAATACATATTACTCTTATGGCTCAAATCAATATGTTTTAAGAAATGATTCATGGGTAAAACATTCTTGGAATGGTTTAACTAGTTTTTATGCAGGTTATGTATGGACAGACGGCGCAAATTACTATGTATATTCAAATGGACAAAACTATATTCTGTCACATCAATAAGTGCTTACAAAGTGAGTAAATAAACAAAATCAATTAAAAAGGAGAACAAATGACACGTAAAGATTTAGCAGAACAAATTTATCATCACAAAATTAGAACCGGCGCTTGCATTACGCCCGTTGGAAGGAAAACGCCTCTTTCAAAACAAGAATTTGTCCATAGATATTTAAACGGTGTTGGTGCAAGCAAAGGTTTTAAAAAAGCCGAGTTACAATCTATTTTAAGCCGAATTGAAAAGGTTAAAAGTAAGGAGAAAAAATGACAAACAAAGAACTGCAGAAGAAAGAACAACAAATTGTTGATTATTCAAGAAAAGTTCGTGCTGGTGAAACTTGGACAATAAATGATATAAGCACGAGAGGTCACAAATCAACAATCACAAAGGTAAAAGGCGATGAAATTCGTCACATTCCACGGACACATTCCCCTACTACACGAAGAAGAACAAATATCCCCCTTCAAGAGAATCCGCAAAAGGGCAATCGACAAAAAACCTATATCTTGTCAAAAGTGCAAAAAACAAAAAGAAAAAACATTGGTAAGAAACACATTAATCAAGATATAAAAAATCCGATTGATAAATCGGTAATTAGACATATGAAGAAGGTTGATAAAAAGCGTAAAAAATAAAAGACGGGATGGCCTGTGAGTGTTCAAGAACAAACCAGTTCTGTATCCCTATCTTCAGTATTATTATATCCAAAAGATATAAAAAAGTCAATATTTATTGGCAAAAAATTAAAAAAAGGAGAAAAAAACATGAAAAAAACAAAAAAAATCACAAAAAAACCGCAAAAGAAGGTTAAAAGTGCACCAAAGAAGCCTACCAAGGCTGTTTATGCTGCAAAGAAGCCCGCAAGTGGCAAAAATGCTACAAAAAGCAAAAATCGCCGTGTAATTGTAATCAATGTTAGGTAAAATGAAGGAATATGCTAAACTAGAAGACATTTTTGCAGATGGCATTTTCACACCCTACGACACGTTGGTAATTTGGGCGAAGCGCGGCAAGGGGAAGTCTGCCTTTGCCGCCTTTCTCCAAACTGAATTTATGCGCCCGGCCATAGCAGATTTTTTCATAAGCAAATCAAAAGAAAAATGTGAAAAATTAAAAAGGGCCGGAATTTATGTCGAACCTCCAAGCGATCATCTAGTTTTTAACGATACATTCTGTTTTGACTATCGAAATCCGAATAGAATCGCATATTCAATCAAGGCTACAGAGATTGGTATACCAAACAAAATTCACAAGGTAAAGCAACTTATCCCTTTCTCTCAAATCTTTTTGGAAGAAATTCAAGATTTGTTTGACAGTCACCTTGGTGCACCACCAACCTTTGTCACAAAAGCATTTGAACTTGCGCGACATAATGGACTGTTTCTGTGCATGACTCTTCAAAGGCCAATTCGATTACATAAAGACATTCGCGAAATTGCCACGTTTGTTGAAATTGTTGAAATGCGTGTTGTTAAAAACAAATACGGGAAAATTTTGAGAACTGAGTGGATCTGCAACATTATCTATGACAATGCCAATTTGGAATCATATTTAACTTCGAAAGATAATGATTGTGTTGATTTAACAGTCAAATTTGTTTTCAACGGCAACATTTTTAACTGTTATGATCCTGAATTTTTCTCTTTGGCATTTTACTCCGGGGATAATATTGAGGCTTTAGATCTTGTCAAAACACAAAAAATTGATTTTACACCTGAATCTCTTGAGTTATTCGGGCAGCAGCACAGCATCGATATTCCTGAAACTTATCGAGGCAAAACTCCAAAACAACCTAAATCTAATAAAAAGGAGAGTGATAATAATGACTGACGAAGAACGCCGGGCTTATGAAGAATATGTCTTTTCCGAAGACTATTTTGATGAGTTTAGGAAACTCAGAGAAGTTTCTGATATTATGTCACCTAAAGAATTTAAGCGCGCGCAACAGTTGATCTCTACTGGGTTAGCAGATAAATATGAGTATCGTAGCAAGATTTCAGCGAAATACAACAAGAAAACACCTTGGTGGCGCAAACTGTTGGAGAAGCGAGAACAAAAGAAATCGCTTAATGAACCACTTAAGCAGTCATCCAATCAGGATGAAGCAGAAATTAAAGCGCGGCCTGAACCTGTTGAAAAAGTTGTTAATAACAAACTTCTTTCACAGTCTTCTTCAGTTACAACTGAAGAATTACTTGGAACAACTGATCGAGTTGTTCTATTAGGAAATTCAAAAACTTCGAAATCTGCTAAGGAAAGCGAAGCGCTTGCAGATTGAGAGTTGAATTTCCGATTGTCAATATGTTGATTTAAACATATTTTCCAAAGGTCGAATAGACCTTTGGCGGTTGCATATCCGCAACGGCGCACAAATTTTACTTGTTTTAAAAATTTTTATGGAGAAAATTTTATGAGAAAAAATGATTTTATTTCAGAAAATTTAAGATTTTGCAAAATTTTAACTCAGCAAAAAATTTCTGCAGAAGATGATCACGTTTTAAAAAATTTCATTGCTGAAAATTCCGCGCATATTTTCACAGAAATTGTTGCGCAACAAAACAAAATTTCTAAAACAGACTACATAACTGATACAATGCGTCTATGTGAAATTTTGCCACGTTGTGAATTTGGATCTCGCGAAGATAGCCAAATTAAGAAAGAAATAGCATCGAATTTATCAAAAATTTCTCAAATTGAAGCAATGGAATCCGAGTCCCGGCGCAACAAAAAGGATTATGATCTGATCTTAAAAATGACTTCATGTATGTAGGAGAGCTTATGAGAACGATAAATTTTAAAAGCTACCAATTAAATGACGATGAGTATCTAGACGAAAACAATTTGCCTGTATGCTCCATCTGTGGCATGAAAAGATACATTATCAATCCAGTAAATAATCAAGTTTGTATTTGCCTTTGCAAGTGCCAAAAAGAAAAATCTGAAGAACAACAAGCAAAATTCGCAAGGCTGCAATTATCTATCAAGATCGAAAAGGCTAAATTTTTAAGTCTTTTAGGAAGAAGATATTTACATGCAACTTTCAACAACAGTGAAATAACTGCTCAAAATCTTGAAATATATAGAAAAATTAAGGACTATGCGGAACGGCATGAAGAAATGCTAAAAAAAGGATTTGGATTTTATGTCTATGGGGCAAATGGGGTAGGTAAAACGCATCTCCTGGCATGCTTATGCAATTATTTAATTGAACAAGTACAAGCCTGCTGTTTCACAAATTTTTTAAATATAGCCGAAGATCTGAAACGTGCCTATGTATCCAAACAAGATGAAAGTAATGTTATAGCTAAATATTCGAAAGTCAACTTTTTAATCATTGATGATCTAGGAAAAGAAAGCTATAAAAAAATAAGAAGTGACGATGAAAATCTTTGGCTTGAAGAAAAAATTTTCGAAATTTTGAATAATCGCTATAATGCAATGCTTCCAACAATTTTCTCTAGTAATTACTCTTTAACCGAACTTTGCACCGTTTTTGGATTTGACAAGGCTATAATTGACAGGATCTACGAAATGTCAAACAAAGTCTTTGAAATGAAAGGGCCGAACAGGAGATTTTCAAATCAGCATCAAGAATGTTGGTAGGAGGGCTTATGGAAACAACACTAAAAGAAAAAATTGAGAAAATCATGGCTTGGCACGATTGGGCCCCTTGGCAATTCGCCAAATGGCTTGGCGTGTCCAATTCTCAAGTAACGCGTTGGAGATCAGGTCAACAAACTCCGCGCGGCGAAACCTATATGAAAATTTGCAAGGAATTTGACGATAAATTTTCAAGTGGAGGTTGATATGGATGGTTTAAGCGTTTATTCACAAGTTGACAGAACTCAGTATTTCTCTATTTCAACAATCGATCCAGAACAAATGAAAAAGCATGGATTGAATATGTCTATCTCGCAATTAAAAGAATTGGCGCGTAATCATCCATGGGCAAAAGAAATTCGCACCGGATCTTCTACAAATGAAAAAAGACAAAGTTGGACAAAAATTTATAGATATGATGATTTCAAAAATTTTAACTATAAAAATGTGGGAGGATGATATGGATCTAATATTCGTTATGCTGTGGTTAATGGTAACATTTTCTGGCATACTTGTAATTGCAAATATAATTCTTCTATTTCGCATCTATTTTAAGGAAAAAAATGATTATGATTCTGATATGCAAATAGAATATTTAAGAAAACAGGTTTCAAGTTTAAAAAGTGAAGTAGATGCTTTAAAATTAAAAAATCGAAAAAAGAAAGGAGAAAAAGACGATTATGAAGTTCTTTAAATCAATTTTAAAATTTGCACTTGACGACATTGGTTCGCTAGTTTATGCCATAATTGCTGCTGTAATAAGTGGTTTTTTGTTTCCACTGTTTGTCCATCTTGTAAAAACAAATAGTGCCGTTGGCCTGATTGCAGCCATCTTCGCCGGGATCTTTGCTGTCAGCCTTATAATTTCAAGTGCAACCTGCGCCCTGGTTGTCCTGGTTAAAGGCTGCTTTAAAGACAAAAAATGGAAGAAGGCCGTATACATAACTCTTTCTGCGCTAACAGTGGTTGCAGATATTTTAATTGCGACAATTTCTTTTGTGGTGGTGATGTAATGGCTGAAGAATATTTAGTAAAAATAAAAAATTCCGATTGTGTCTTACTTTCAACTTTCTACAAGCCCGAGGCAGAAGAATTTGTCACGTATTGTGAAGAAAACGGCCAAGAAGTTGAAATTTCTGTTTTGGAAGTAAAAGATAAAGAAGCGATCCAAAAATTATCCTTACAACAAAAAGAATCAAGGGCTTTAATAAGTTCTTTTGCACAATATGTAAACCGCGAAGATATTTTAAAACTTATGGCCGATAAAAAAGCCTTGGAAAACATAATCAAAGAAAATGATGAAGAAATTGACCTTCTACACACTCAAATTGACAAATTAAAGAAAATCCTGGTTGAAAGGGAAACTGTTTTGGCCATGCCAGATCAGAAAGCAAAGAAAGAACTGTTGGAGACAAAACACTCCTTACAGTGCGCCTTAAACAGAATTAAAGAGTTAAACAAAGAGATAACAATTAAAAGAAACTAAAAAGGAGAATGTTATGAAGAAGGTTTTGGTTCTTTTCGAAACATCTGGGGCTGTTTCAGTTCCATTTAGAGAGGCTGGCTTTGATGTTGTGACAGTGGATATTTTGCCACACAAAATTGATAATGAACATCATCTACAAATTGATTTAAAAAATCCTGCCGCGCTAAATTTAAACTTTTCTGATTATACGTTGCTTATCGCATTTCCACCATGCACATATTTTTCAAAGGCTGGGCTGCATTATTTACGAACTCAACCGGGGAGAAAAGAAAAACAATTGGCTGATTTAGAAATGATTAAACGTTTATGGGAAATTCCTATTAAACATAAATGTTTCGAAAATCCGGCGGGAAGTGCACTGAATAAACTTTGGATGCTACATAGTTGCAAAATAGACTATAAAGATTATTCGGAATTTTCTAAATCAACACATCTTTGGCTTCAAAATTTGCCTCCATTATTGCCAGAATTTGAAAATTTTAATGCAAAAAGTCTTGTTGCTACACATTGGAGATATAAAAGGTCTATTACTCCTATAGGAGTTGGCTATGCTATGGTTAAGCAGTGGGGGGGGTATTTAGAGTAACGAAACTCAACCTCTCATGTGGTAGAATGGACTAGCGGAGTTCTTTCACAGGTTCAAATCCTGGTTCTACCTACAATCCAAGGTGTAATTCCTTGCTAAAATAACTATTTTTAATGATTTTAATGGAAACGCGACACAAAGTGCCATGCGTTTTTTTTGTATGTTAAAGTGGTAGACAAACTGTGACGGGAGTGGTAGACAAATTTGTCTACCACTTAAAAAGAGAATCAGAAAAATAATACCAATTATATTTTATATTATATACTTTATTTATTATATAAAGAGAGATATATGTCACAAATTTTGGCAATTTATCTCCGCGCAAGCGCAAAATAGGTGTTTTTTTATATTCGCAAGCTGGCAGTTTCCGTTTGCCACGTCAGCGAAGGTGCTTGTGAAAGGGTAAAAATCATAAACTGCCTCGAAAAAATTTACTTTTAGACAAAAACTATTGACTTTTTTGTAAAAAATTGGCATAATTTTAATAAGGAGGCTTAAATGACTAAGGAATATGATGCAAAAGACATTGCACAATGGTTCATAAATCGTGCTGCAATGGACGCAGAAATGTTTTATGGTGAGTATATGACAAACCTCAAGTTGCAAAAACTTCTTTATTTTGCACAAGGTTTTTCTTATGCAATAAACAACAAACCGCTTTTTAAGGAAGAACTCCAAGCATGGCAGCACGGTCCAGTTGTTCCATCTATTTACATGACTTACAAAGTATGCAAGGCAGCTCCAATTTCGGATGTCAATCCTGTTGAAATAGACGATGAAACTTCCGCACTGTTGGAATTAGTGTATAAACATTTTGGAATTTATACTGCAACACAGTTGAGAAACATATCTCACTCTCAGATGCCTTATATGAAAAACTTTAAAGAAAATGTTCCAAACATTAAAATTCCAAAAGCAGATATCAAACAACAATTTCAACCAGAACATGAGTCTCTGTCAAAGGAATTTAACGAAAATAAAGAAGAATTATTGAATTATGCTGAAACATGTTACATCAACAGTGTTCCAAACTTAAAAGAAAAAATTCTTCAAGACAATGATGATCTTGTAGAGGTGGACTGGCGCAATGAGTTATAAAATACAAATGACTAGAGACGCCCTGAAAGATTATGAAAAAGTTAAAAAATCAGTTTTTCATGAGGCTGTAAAAGATTTGCTTAGCATTTTGGCAGAAGATCCACTAAAATTTCCACCTGCATTTGAACAACTTAAGGGAGATTTAAAAGGCTATTATTCCAGAAGAATAAATAAACAACATCGACTTGTATATACAATTCAAGATAATGTTGTAATTATAAAATCAATGTGGACTCACTATGAAATTTAATAAAAGAAAATGAACCATAACGGTTCATTTTTTGATAACCTTTGTTTCTATTTTTGCACAAAAATTATCGTCAGAATTATCGTCAAAAAACTCTACTCATTCGTAATTTAGCAATGTGTGGCGATTGGCCACAAGTCCCTTGCAAGCAGGGGGTCAAGAGTTCGAATCTCTTTATCTCCACCAAAGAATTTATACACAATATATATTGTGTATTTTTTATTTCTCAAGTTTTCTAGGCACATTTTTAGGCACAAAAAAAGAAGGCGTTTTCTTGCCCTCTTTTTAATCTTCGTGTGCGTGATATTCTGTCATGTGGATGTTGTTGAGTTTTCTTTGTTCTTCCATAAGATCTGAGAACATATCTCTCACTTGATATGGATTTTTGATATTCTTCAAAACAAATGTTGGCTTTGATTCGTCACTGCTGAGCAGCGTGACAGTGCCATAGTTCAATATCTTTCCAAGAAGAGTTTGGTGGAAAGTGATATCGCAAATTCTATAAATGTTCACTTCGTCAAGATATGAAGAAAACAACCCCACATTGCTGAAAACCTTTGTCCACGCCCCTGGCTTTTTCACAAGACGATATCTTGTAAACGAAAGTGGCAATCCAAAAAATCTTTTTCTGTCCGCCCACATAAGTTGTGCACCTGGGCCATATACTCTTTCAATGTCCATATCAAAAATCTCCTTTACAACATAATTTTACAATAAAACGCCCAAAAAGTAAACAGTTTTTGCGTAAATTTTTTGATAAAAATAAAAAATCCCTCCAAAATCGAGGGATTTTTTCGTGCGCGAAATTACTTGTTGCAACCACATCCGCAGTTTGAAAGCAAAATTAAAAAGAGAAGAGTTCCACAATCGATGCAGATTTCTCCACCTTTCATTCCGCCAAAACCACCGCAGTTTTGAAGAAGCAAAAGCAAGAAGATAAGAGAGCAGCAGTCGTTTCCGCAGCCATCGCCTCTGTTCATTTCGCCACAATTAGAGCCTCCAAAAAAGTTCATTTGTGCCTCCTGAATTTCTTATGTACGACTTTTACGTGCAAAAACCATGCACATTAACAATTTATTTAAAATATATAAAAAATGTGAAGAATTTATTGACAAAAGCGGCTTTTTTGAGTATAATACAAATGCTTCGATAGTGGAGGTTTGGCTGAGCGGTCGAAAGCGGCGGTCTTGAAAACCGTTGAGGTTAACAGCCTCCTGGGGTTCGAATCCCTAAGCCTCCGCCAGAGAAAAACAACCGTGCAACCGGTTGTTTTTTTGTTAACACTTAAAAGGGATTCGAACGGGCGGAAAAGCAAAGGCAACCGTGTTTGCGTTTGCCCGCCCCGGCGTGATAGCAAGCCCATGGCAATGGGCGGTCGCGCCAGCGATGCGGAGCGAATCCCTAAGCCTCCGCCAAAAAAATTACAGCCCTTGGCTGTTTTTTTGTTGCTTAGGGATTTGAAAGACTTCGTCTTTCGCAAAACTCCGTTTTGCTGAACCCCAGCCCTGGGCTGCGACCAATGGCGCGTAAGCATTGTGGTCGTCATGTCGGCTTGTCGCAAGTAAACTTGCCGCCGCCATGTGCGCACCCTTAAGCCTCCGCCAGAGAAAAACAGCCGTGCAAGCGGTTGTTTTTTTGTTGTCATATTTTAATTATTTTCAACATAATTCTTATAGAGCGCGTCTATAAAACAGTCGGAAATCAGTTTCATCCCGGCGGTGTTTGGATGAAGAGAATCATTTGCATAAGCCTGCGCT
>CANRFP010000015.1 GCA_947629895.1 uncultured Clostridia bacterium
CCATGTATGTCAAAACAGGAATAGGTTGATGATTTTGTTTATCATAAACCTCACTTGGCAATTCTTGAATGTCAACTTTTTCAAGCGAAACAGCAACAATTTCAAATTGTGCGCGCAGTGTTCCGCTGTAGTTCGTCTTTCCTGTCACAACAGCAACATATTTTCCTCTTTCAATAGGGTCCTTTTCGCTGCCGCCAACTGCCTCAAAAATAAGTGTGAAGTCATTTTCTTGAGAAAGTTCTTTTTCGCCCACTTTCACAGTAACGGTCACATCCACTATGCTTCCTGTCCAATCAAAAGTGGTTTGGTTGAGAGTGATTTCCCCATCCTCAATTCCTCTTGCAAGAATGTTGAAGCTAAGGCTCACGCTGCCGGTGTAGTTCCCAATTCCCGTAATCGTTGCATAAGCAGTTCCCACATTTGTGTTTGAACTATATTCCACTTCAAAGTCGCGCTCAAACGCCAAAGCGCCCAAAAGTTTGTCGGTTGCGGTTATGCTTGGCCTAATTTCCTCGCCGGTGTAAGTTTGACTCGAAATGCTTTGAACATCAACATAGCCCGCATTTGCGCTCAAATCTCTTCTCTCAATGTTGAATGTAACAGTTTTTGTGCCAGAGTAATTTCCCGTGCCGATAATTTCAATGAATGCCTCTCCAACATCTTTGTTATCAGAATACACAACGGTGTAATCAACATCTTTAACAAGCTCTTTCCCTCTAACCGTGTCAGTAACCGTTAAAGTTGTCTCTTGCGCCTCACCATTCCAAACAACATTGTCCGCGGTTGCTTCAATGGATGTGTCAAAAGGTTTTGCCACAATCCTAAATGTCAAAGTGATTGTTCCGTCATCATCATTTGTGCCAAGATAGTTGCCTTTGCCGGTGATGACAATTCTTGCCTCGCCAACATCGGTGTTTTCAAAATATTCAATTTCATAGTCTTGATGTTCAACCAAAGCCTCGCCCGTGCCATTGTCAGTTATTGTTATGTTTGGCTTAATCTCGCTTCCCGTGTAGGTTTGGTCGTCAATTTCCTCAGGGTTAACAGTCACATTCATAAGTCCGGTTGGAGCAATAACAAATTCTTGCTCAATTTGTCCCTGATAATTGCCAATACCCTTAATGTAAACAGTTCCCGTTTCAGAAATATTGTCCGCATACGAAAGTTCGTAATCTTCGTTTTCCTTCAAGGTCACAGTTTCGCCATTCAAAGTGTCTGTAACCGTAACTTTTGGCTTAATCTGACTGCCCGTATATTTTTGGTCCTCAATAGTGGCAACAACAGTTTTGTTGATTTGTCTTGCCACAATCTCAAACGTTCCTTTCACCGTGCCATAGAAAGCACCAGAAACGGTTGCTGTTATTTCATATGTTTCAGCATTTTTTGCGTTTTCGTCATATTCAACTTCGATAAATGAAAATGAGTTTTCAACCATGTCTGCCAAAAATTCTTTGAAAGGAGCTTCTTGATAAGAATCGTCAGAGCCTGTCCAAACCATAATTGTTGGCTTTTTAACAGTTCCGTCATACTCAAATTCTTTTTCCGCAGTGGTCAAGCCTGCCCCATCTTCCAATAAAATAGCCAATTCAATAGGGGTTGGCAAAATGTTGATTGTAAGAGTTGGGTTGCCGACAAACATTTTTTGGAAGTCAGCTACTTCTACACCAAGTGACGCCAAATTGCTGAGGTCAAATTTAAGTTCCAATTTCCCAGGCATCATAAGCAGTGCCTGAATTAAAGCATTCCCATCATCAGAGGAAAAAAGGTCATAATAAACACCGTTTTTATACCATTTTGACATCTCCAATGCTGCTAGCAAATAATATTCCTCACCACTAATTGACAACTCATTAAAGATATATGGAGCAACATCAATGCCCATTTTTGAGATAAATTTTGGCGTCAAGTCTGATGAAGCGCTACCATCGATAATTGATGCTAAAAAATAGTTTGCAATATCCAGTTCACTGAAAGATCCCGATTTTAAACATTCGTTAATTAGTGCCTCCTCCTCTTCTGGAGACATAGTGTCTGGGTCAATCTCACCAGACATAACCTTTTGTGTAATTTCAATATACTTTTCAATATCGTATAAATATGTTCCTTCAAGTTCATAACTTTCAAGTTCAATCGGATTGAACACAACACAAAATGTTATGGAGTTGTAGCGATCATAACCGTAATCGTCTGTTATCGTGCAATACAACACCTTGCCAGTATAAAGTTCAGAAACTTCTGCTCCTTGATAATAATAATGGTATGTTGAAGTTGGATTATCATCGAAACTACCAACAAAGTTTCCCGCTTCATCATAAGCGGCAAGAAAATCTCCTGTTACAACGCCCTCCTCAAACATTCCGCCAAGCGATGCAGCAACGGCATCATAGAGATTGACATAAAACACACCGTCTTCTCTTGTTCCTGCAAACACATATTGTTTTTCGTCTTGAGTGACTGTGAAGTCATTTTTAATTTCAAGGTTGCTCTTTGTGTGTTTATAATCCAAAGTTACTGTGCCTTGATAATTCCCCTTGCCAACAATTGTGATTGTTCTTTCACGAGATTTTTCTTGCAACAATGAAAGTTGAACATCAAAGTCTTGTTCTGCCACAAGGTCAACCGAGCGCAACAAATCACGAATGGCAACTTTTGGATCTGGAGTTTTTACGCCTTGGAACACAACTTCTTCTGGCGTGATTTTAAAATCTTTCAAATTGAGTGTTCTCTTGATGTCAAATGTCCATCCGTCAACACTTCCGCCAAAGTTTCCCATACCTGTGATTGTAAGGCTTGCCTGCCCAAGTTCGTTTTTGTCCGCAGATAAAGTGTAGTCCTCGCCTTCAACCAGCGTGACATCCAATCCGTCCAGAACAAACTTAACAACAACTTTTGGTGTGCTTGAAGTTTCATTCCACTCAGCCACATCCTCAACGCTATAAGTGAACTCACTCGCATCTTTTGACAGTGCGCGAGGAACAATTTCAAATGTTGCTGTTGCAATGCCATCTTCAGTTGCAACAACCACAGTTGCAGTTCCAACTTCAATATTGTCTAAATATATAACATTATATTCTTCAACCACATCCCCGCTTGCCGTTGTCACAGAGAGATTTGAAATTGTGATTTTCTTTCCTGTGTAAGTTTGAGCTTCAATTTTGCCAATCACAAATTCTTCCGTCATGTTCGTATCCCAAAAACTTTTCTCACCGGTATAGTTGCCCATGCCCACAACTTTTCCATCGCCAACAGTGTAATCCACACCTTCAACCAAAGTATATGTCTCTTCCCTACGCTCATCAATGATATAAAAAACAAGAACAGTGGTTTTCCCATCAACAGTAAAGGCTTGAACCATAATAACTATATCAGCGATGTCCAATTTGAGAATATTATAGGTTGCGGTCAGTTCACAATTCAAATTTCCGGTGAACTTAATTGTGAAATCCCATTCTCCCGCATTGACCAACTCTTCATAAATATATTCAATGTCAATTCCATAGTCTGACAAATCCAACTCGCCCGCATTCAAGTTGTATTCTTTGGATGTGCCATTATTCAAACTTACCTTCAAAACAAAATTTGGAACTTGTTTTCTGCCGTTGTAGGTCAAATCTTCCGCAGTTAAAGTCAAATCTTGAATTTTAACTTCTTCCATGTTTTCTTCGGTGTCATATTTATAAGCAAGCACAGATTTCAAGTCCTCAGAAGGCACAACATTAAAGATAATCGTTGCCGAGCCGATAAATGCAGGCTTAAATTTTATCCCCGATTGTTCATAAACCGTATTTTCGTTGCAGTCAATAACGCATTTCCATTCCCCAACTGTTGTTGAAACTTGTTGAACTGTTGGAAATCCATCAAACTTCACACCATTAAAGAACCATGTAACCGCCCCAAAATCTTTCAAAGGTATGCTAAATACTTGATCATTAAAATTTCCATAAAATATGTCTGCAACAAGAATATTCGACGAAGTTCCAAAATCTATAGATGTGAGTTTAATAATTGGATAATCCCTAAAAGGAGTAGACTGTTCCATATCAGGGTATGAAGAATCAAACAAATAAGAACCAAAAGGAATGTCCACTTCTTTTCCGGTCAAAGGATGCTCCACTCCGTTTTGATAATAACTTGTGTTAAGCGAAGCATCATCAAATTGAGGTTGCACAATCATAAAGGAACAAGAGTAATCTTTATAAACCATTTTCAAAGTGTTCCCTGGGAGTAGCACTGTATACAAAACTATATTAGAGCCTTGTCCACTTGGTGGAAGTAAGGACTCATTGAAATACCAATCAAACAAAGAGATATCTGTGCCATCGCTCATCAAATTCACAGAATACAATTCTCTCGCATCCGTCACAAAAGCAAGATTGATGCCCAACAAGGAATTAATTTTTTCATCAACTGTGGCAGCATCCAATTCAAGATTTTGTCCTTTAATGTGTTGCTCTTGTTCCTCATTGTCAGTGTAAGAAATGTCAAACTCCAATCTGAAACTTTCTGCTGATAATGTTAGACTAAAGCCAGCCATACCTTCAATTCCAACATCGTTTGAAATAACACCAACTCCAATTTGTCCAGGCAGCCCAAGATAGACACCCATAATGGCTCTCATAATTTCGGCTGGAGTTTCTCCTGAAATTGTGTTGATAGGATACATAACGCCATCAACAATTAAAACCTCTCCAAGTTCAGCATATTCTCCAAACTCTTGCAACAAAGAGTTAATTGTTTCGCTGCATACTTTGCCGTTATGCTCAAAAACAATACCAGCGTCACTATCACCCATTCCAGGTACTGTTCCTCCGTCAATACTCTTAACATCATCCAAGTCAATCACAATATTCGAGCCTGTTACGGTGTGTTGTTGGTCGCTGTAATCGGTGTAAGTAAAACTGCCCACCATGCCCCATTCAGACAGGTCAAATGGTTTGATGTTGATTGTCACGTCAAGATGTCCTTCAAGCCCATTGGAGCCATCGCCATCAATCAAAATTCGCAGCGCTCCCGGCCTAGAAAATTCATAGATGACTGCCGCACTTGGATTATCGGTAACAGGAAGAATTTGTCCATCTTTAAAGAAGTAAATGGAATTCATAAAATAGTTAAGCATCGTAATATCATTTCCTTCTTCATCAATGAAAGTCGAAGCCGCAATCGAATTTAGAGTTGCTCCTGCTCCCAAATATGTGAGGTCCATGCTATCCCCGTCATGCAAAACCGTAAAATTCAATATTTCTTCTTCAGTTTCGCTATCAAGATTAAAAGATAAAACTTTCAAACCGCTAAATTTAACCGTTTCAACATTTATGTAGAACCAAAAGTCCCCTGTATAGCTATAAAGCATGCCCCTTCCATGAACGGTCACCATTATTTGCCCAGAACCTTCACCTATGTCATAAGAATTTAGACTGAATTCAACACCTCTGCTCAACTCTTTGCCAACAGCGTTGTCATAAATTGTAAATGTGAGGTCGTCAGCAGTCACTCCATATATATATCTTTCTTCCAGACCTCTAACTTCAAATTCCTCTTGATTGAAAGTTCTGTAAACATAGAAGTAACGATAAGTCGTTCCGTTAAAATGGTTTCCTGCGCCAGTAACTGTAACCTCCACGCGTCCCACACTGTTGATGTCTCCGCTTGAAATTCTCCAAGTGAAGTCGCTTTCCGTAAGTTCAAGTCCGTTGTAGGTTGCAGTGACCGTGAAGTTGTTTTCTTTTGCCCAAACAACATATCCTCCATTTGAAACAGCCGTGCCATTATATTTATAAGTTAAAGTAGCGGATGAAATTCCCCTCTTCACAATGGTGAAAGTGGCAGTTTGCGTTCCATTTTGATAGTTCCCCGTGCCTTGAATTGTAACGGTGATAACCTCGCCCACTTCGCCAGAGTTTTCTGAATAGCCAACAACAGTGTAGTCCGTTCCCAAAACAAGCGTGCGGGCAATATCTGCATCGCGAACGCTCAGCGTTGT
The DNA here is from genome assembly GCA_947629895.1 of uncultured Clostridia bacterium. The sequence continues at coordinate 5,981 of CANRFP010000015.1, forward strand.
GCTTGTCACCGGCTTGCCCGTCCAAGCCACATTATACGCAGTCACAGTCACCCCGTCAAAACTCCTTGGCGTGATTTCAAAAGAACTCGAGAACTCACCCTTGTAAAGATTTATTCCTTGCACAGTGAATGTGACCGTTCCCACATTTGTGTTGGCAGAAATTGTTGAAATTTCATAATCAACATTTTCCTCCAAAGCTTTTCCATCTATGCTTAAAACCGGCTTTTGCGCTTTTCCGTTCCATTCCATAGTGTCTTGAACGGACACATCTGCTGTTTCCAAATCAATGAACTCCTGGAAAGTTAAAACATATGTATCTTCAATCTCTCCATTTTTTAGTTTTATGCTTAAAGTTGGCAGCGAAACAACATTTTGTTCAGAATCTAACCATCTTCCTTGGTCAGAATATGGCAATTGATAATCTGCCACTTCGCTCCAAGCGCCCTCTTGCAAACACCAAGTCACATCCGCGTATCCCAATTTTTTTTGGCTTTCAACATCTTCGCCTTTCTGAAATTGCACGTCCACAACATATGTAATTCTGTCCTTATGACTTGTCAAATTCCAAGCGCTGTCCGTTTTAAACAAATCAGCTCTTCCCTTGTTTCCCGCAATAAATATCGCCTTACTGCAACCATAAAATGCTCTCTCCCCTATGCTTGTCACACCGTCTGGAATGTTTATGCTTTGCAAACTTGAACAGTAATAAAATGCCCTGGCCCCAATGCTTGTCACACCATCTGGAATATATACGCTTTGCAAATTTGAACAACCATAAAATGCTTGTTCTCCTATGCTTTTAAGACTGCTTTTGTCACTTATTGTCACTGTAGCGAGTTGTTTACAACCATCAAATGCATTAGACCCAATTTTTGTCAATCCATCTGGAATGTTTATGCTTTTCAAACTTGAACAACCAGAAAATGCATTACTTCCTATACTTGTCACACTATCTGGAATATTTATGCTTTGCAAACTCGAGCAACCAGAAAATGCAGAACTTCCTATGCTTTCAAGGCTGCTTTTGTCACTTATTGTCACGATGGTAAGTTGTGAACAACCATAAAATGCAGAATTTCCTATGCTTGTAACATCATCTGGAATTGTTGAGTAAACACAGCCCAGAATCAAAGTGTGTGTTTGTGTATCCACAAGCACATCTTTACCATAGTCACTATATCTATTATTATTTTTTCCAACTGTGATTGATGTTAAACTTTTTGCACAACCAGAAAACGCATAACTTCCTATGCTTGTCACGCCGTCTGGAATGTTTATGCTTTGCAAACTTGAACATGAAAGAAATGCTTCTTCTCCTATGCTTTCAAGTTGGCTTTTTTCACTTATTGTCACTGTGGCAAGTTGCGAACAATTATAAAATGCCCGGAACCCTATGCTTGTCACATTGTCTGGAATGTTTATACTTTGCAAACTTGAACAACCAGTAAATGCATAATTTCCAATTGCTGTTAAAGTTGTGTCTACTGCAAAATCCACGCTGACAAGTTTGCTTTGATAATCTTTAAAAGGGCTATTAGAAGATGAATATGACATTTTTGTGACCGTGTTTGGGATGACCACGCCAAAAGTCTTAACATTTTCCACTTGCGCTTTGCCTTGTTCGCTTAACCCCACCAAAAGCCCTGTTTCATCCACATCAAAATATGCGGCATCTTCCAAAGTGATGTCCGCTGTCACATCGGCATTTGTTTTCACAATTTCCGTTGTTGAAATTGGTGCGTCAAAGACATTGTGGGTTAAAAATCCCCCCCCCCGAGAAATTTATTCCCAGCACCAGCATAAGCACTGAGAACAAACCAATTGAAAAAGCTGCTTTTAATTTTTTCATAACGCCACCTCTCTCAAATAAATTTCGTTTAAATTATAATTCAAGTATATTATAAATCAAAAATAGCAAAAAAACAAATAAATTCGACAAATAATTCACTTTTTTCACTGCTACATTCAACCTCAATTTTTATTCTATTTGCCACTCATTTCTTGCTCCCATTCAGTCCCTTTTCCGCTCTCAATCCAAACATCCCCGCCCTATCATTTCAATCACTTCATCACTATTATTTTGCCAATCACCACACCCTCTTTTGTCATTCTGATCGAAACAAAAAAACTCATTCAATTTTCCTTTTTAATCAAAAAAAAACACAAAAAATATCAAAAAAATCAAAAAAAATCACATTTTTTCGCAATTTTTTGTCATTTTTTCGCATTTTTTCAAAATTTTCCACTTTTTTCTCTCATCAAAAAAACTCACTTTTACCCCAAAATTTTCTTTTGGGATTTGTCCGCAGGTTCAGTGAAAACTTATAAACTGAAGTTGCAATTCGCAAAGCAAAACAAAAAAAACTTGCATGTTGCAAGTCTTTTCTGGAGCTGATGGCGGGAATCGGACCCGCGACCACCACCTTACCAAGGTGGTGCTCTACCCCTGAGCCACATCAGCACATTGCTGTTTAAATATAACACATTGATTTGTGTTTGTCAACTTTAAATTGATGTTTTCTAAAAATTATTACCCCATCACTTAGCCCAATGATTTTTATAATAAAAAACAAACCCTCCCTTTGCAGAGAAGGTTTATTATTTTATCTAAGCAATTTTATACACAACAATTTGTGTTGAGCCTGCTGTTGAAGAAGTTGTGATTGCATTTGTTGAAGAATTCACCAAAGTTAACACCTGCCCAGCAGTTGCAGCAACCAAAGCAAAGCCAGAAACTTCATTTTCAGTGCTTGTTGTTATCTCAGCAACAGAGGAACTGTTTCCAACTGTTGATTGCCCGAGTTGTAAATCAAATTCAAACACTTGGTTTCCGCCCGTGTATTGTGAAGTCACCTTCCAAAGCACAAGATATGTGCCATCCAAAGCGAGTGTGATTTCGCCAGTGCCGGTGTCGGCAGTGATGTTTTCATTTTCCACAACAGTGCCAAAGATGATTGGATCATCTGGCTGAACTTCTGTGCCAGAACCGTCAGTTGCCTCCAAAAATGCGCTTACAATTTCTGGAGTTTCTCCCGTTGGACCTTGTGGACCAACAGGGCCTTGAATGCCTTGTGGGCCGGTTGGGCCAATAGGGCCTTGAATACCTTGTGGACCGGTTGGACCAATAGGGCCGGTTGCGCCAGTTGGACCGATAGGACCTGTTGCGCCGGTTGGGCCAAGAACGCTAAGCCCAATTGGACCTGTTGGGCCTGTTGCTCCTGTAGCGCCGGTTGGACCAATAGGACCTTGAGGACCGGTTGGACCCGTTGGGCCTGTTCTTCCAACAGGACCGATTGGACCCTGAGGGCCAGTGTATCTTACAGTGATATTTGGTGTTTGATTATAAGGGTTGTTACACCCGCAATTCCAATTAAACATTATTTCCTCCTTAAAAGTAATGTCCAAAATCAGTATATGAGAAAAAGTGTTTTATGTGAAAAATAAAATCAGTCAAGCCGCATCATAAAATGAAAAAAATACAATAAAATAGCAAAAAAATATGAAAAAATATAAAATTTCGCAAAAAAATAATTAAAAAATACAAAAAATATAAAAAAAACACAAAAATTCCTAAAATACGAAGAAAAAAATATAAAAAAACACAAAAAAATATACAAAAAGCACAAAAATACCTAAAATACGAAGAAAAAAATATCAAAAAAACGCAAATAAATTGCGTTTTTTAATTAAAAATTGAATTTTTTAATATTTTTTGTTTAATTTTTGAATATTTTTTATTCTTCAGTTGAAGTTGTTTTTGGCTTCCTCTCAGCCTTCTCTTTTTCTTTTTGCGCTTCAAGTTCTGCTTTTGGCACAATTCTGCGAAGGTCAATTCTGCCTTTTTCGTCAATCTTAATCACTTCAACTTCAACGCTGTCGCCAATCTTGACAACATCTTCAACTTTGTCAACATGTTTGTTTGAAAGTTTTGAAATGTGTATCATTCCTTCTCTTCCAGCACCAAGATCAACAAATGCACCAAAGTTCATTATTCTTGAAACCTTTCCATCATACACATCGCCAACCTCAGGAACTTCCACAATGCCCGCAATGATATCTCTTGCCTTTTCGCACATTGCCAAATCTTGGCCAGCAATGAACACAGAGCCGTCATCATCAATGTCAATCTTAACGCCGGTTTGGTCAATAATTTTGTTGATTGTCTTTCCGCCAGAGCCGATGACATCTTTGATGAAATCTGGGTTGATTTGCATTGTGATTATCTTTGGAGCATATTGAGAAATTTGTGGTCTTGGCTTGTCTATGCAAGCAAGAAGTTTTTGCATGATGAACAGTCTTCCAATTCTTGCTCTCTCCAACGCCTCAGTGAGAATTGCTCTGTCAATGCCCTTAATTTTGATGTCCATTTGAATTGCAGTTACACCTTTTTCAGTTCCTGTAACTTTGAAATCCATATCGCCAAAGAAATCTTCAAGCCCTTGAATATCTGAAAGCACTGCAACTTTGTTTGTTTTTTCATCCTTAATAAGCCCCATAGCAATTCCGGAAACAGGTGCAGAAATTGGCACGCCTCCGTCCATAAGTGCAAGAGTTGAGCCGCAAACACTTGCCATTGAAGAAGAGCCATTTGAGGACAAAACTTCGCTCACAATTCTGAGTGCATAAGGGAACACATCTTCATTTGGAACAACAGGCTCCAATGCTCTTTCAGCAAGAGCGCCATGTCCAATTTCTCTTCTGCCGGTGCTTTTAATCATCTTTGCCTCGCCTGTTGCATAAGGTGGCATATTGTAATGGTGAACATAACGATTAACTTCTTCGTCATCAAGTCCTTCAAGTTTTTGAACATCGCTAACTGTTCCAAGTGTGAGTGCTGAAAGAACTTGCGTTTCACCTCTTGTGAACACAGCCGAGCCATGAACTCTTGGAAGAAGTCCAACCTCGCACCAAATAGGACGAATTTCGTCAAGTTTTCTTCCGTCTGGACGAACGCCTTCGTTCAAAATTCTTGCACGAACTTTTTCCTTCTTAACTTTATAAAGCACATCGCTGATTTCTCTTTCTTTTTCAGGGAAGATTTCTGCAAAATGCTCCAAAATTTGTGCTTTTGCCTCTTCTTCGCGCTCTTCTCTTTCCTTTCTAACAAAAGTGTCAAGAACATGGTCATAAAGTTTGTCAGCATAAACTCTGACTTCTTTCTCCAAATCCTCAGGAATTGTGTAATAAACAATCTTTGGATTTACAGGTTGTCCAATCTCTGCCTTAATCTTTTTAAGTTCTTTAACAATCTTTTTGATTTCCTCGTGAGCAACCATAATGCCGTTGAGGAAAATGTCCTCTGGAACTTCTTTTGCCCCGCCTTCAATCATAAGGACGGCCTCTTCCGTTCCGCTGACTGTGAGCGAAAGTTCACTTTTTTCTCTTTCTTCGGCATTTGGATTGATTATAAATTTTCCATCAACAAGCCCAACTGCAACACTTCCTGTTGGCCCAAGGAATGGGATGTCCGAAATTGAAAGTGCAAACGAAGAGCCAAGCATAGCAAGTGGCTCTGGGCTGACGTCTGGGTCTATTGAAAGTGCTGTTGCCACAACAACCACATCATTGAAGAACCCTTTTGGGAAAAGAGGACGAAGAGGTCTGTCAATCAAACGAGAAACCAAAATCGCCTTGTCAGAAGGTTTTCCCTCACGCTTTTTAAAACCGCCAGGAATTTTCCCAACAGAATACATTTTTTCTTGATACTCAACGGACAATGGGAAGAAATCTTGCCCTTCCTTTGCTTGTTCGCTCATAGTAACATTCACCATAACAATGGTGTCGCCCTGTCTTACAAGACAAGATCCATTTGACTGTCCACAAAGTTTTCCTGTTTCAAAAATAACATCTTTGCCAGCCACATTAATCACATACTTTTTTGCTTCCATAACAACTCCTAATAAAATTCCAAAATTATTTTAACACACAAACTTTCATTTTCAAAGCGAAAATAAATTATTGCAAAAAAAGAGAGGTAGAAAAATCAAACCTCCCTTCTTTATTATTTAACTTCTCTAATGTTTAACTCTTTGATAAGTTTTCTGTAAGCCTCAATATCTCTGTCTTTAAGGTATTGCAAGAAACCTTTTCTTTTTCCGACAAGCATCATAAGCCCGCGACGAGAATGGTTGTCCATCTTGTTCTTTTTAAGATGTTCTGTCAAATGGTTGATTCTTTCAGTAAGAAGAGCCACTTGAACTTGAACAGAGCCTGTGTCGTTTTCGGATTGCTTAAATTTTGAGATAATTTCGCTCTTAATTTGTTTGTCCATACTCCCTCCAAAAATTTTTTTAACACCAAAGACAAAGCAAAGGGCTTGAAGGAAACCGCAAAACTGTGCCTAAGGTTTATCGACTTTGCAAGTATAACACACCGACAAAAAAAAGTAAAGTGTTTTTAGCAAAATTTTCAAATCCAATAAAGACTGTTAAAAATTTTTGTAAACAATTGTTTACTTTTAAGTTTTTTTTATTTGCAAACTGTATAATTGCTTTGTGTACACATAAAAGGAGTTAAAAATGAAACAAAAAATAACATTTGAGGATGTAATAAACACGGAGTTAATTAAAAAATACATGAAAGACAATAACCTTTCTAAAAGAGAATTTGCAAGAAAATGTAATCTAAATGTTTGGAATTTAGACGCAGTTTTGCAAGGAAGGAACTGCCGAGTTGTCTATTTTGCTAAGATTGCAAAAGCAATGAATGTTCAACTTAAAGATTTGTTTTTGCAAAAAAATAATCAATAGTTGATTTTCTTTTGCTTACTTTTCTTTTCTCCAAAAGAAAAGTATCAGAAGAAATTCTTTTTCTTTTCAATCATTTCGTCAATGCGTGAGATGTAATCCTCAATAAATTTGCAGTTTGGCAAGCGCTCTATTCGGTTTTCAGTGGTGAAAACTCTTTTTGATATTGCCCCTGCGCCAAGTGCAATCACAGAAGAGGTGTCCTCCATGCTGTCAATGTTGAACACGCACACATTTCCATCTCTGAAATAGCCCACATTTTCAAGCCCGCCCATTTGGTGCTTTTGCCTGTATATATAATAAGGATGATAGCCATTTTCCAAAAGGGTTTTTTCAGCATAGTCCACCATTTTCACAATGTCCGCTTCAAATTTCACCTCCTCGCCTCTTATTTGTGATGCGTTTTTCACAGACAAAGTGTGAACGGTTATGTTTTCAGGATAAAGTTCCAAAAGCGTGCTTATTGTTCTTTTAAAAATGCCAAAACGCTCACCCGTCAGCCCAGCAATGATGTCCATATTCACCACAAAGCCAAATTCAAGCGCCATTTTGTAACTTTCAAGAACTTGTGCATTTGTGGTTTTTCTGCCAATTCTTTTCAGCGTGCTTTCGCAAAAAGTTTGTGGATTGATGCAAATCCTCGTTACGCCATATTTTTTAAGCACTTCAAATTTTTCTCTGGTTATCGTGTCCGCCCTGCCGCATTCAACGGTGAATTCGCTGACGGGATAGTTCAAATTGGACAAAAGCCTGTCAAGTTGCTGAGCCGTCAATATGGTTGGCGTGCCGCCTCCAATGTATATCGTGCGAACAATATAGCAGTTTTCGTGAATGATTTTTTTAACTGCCTCAACTTCCTTTAAAAGACAAGCCAAATATTCTTCCATTTTGTTTGAAACTTTGGAATATTCGCTTGAAATAAAAGAGCAATAGTTGCATCTGCTTGGGCAGACAGGAATGTTGATAAAAAGGTCTATAAGTTTGTCATTTTTGATGATGCATTTTTGATTTTTTAATATCTCCACAACAAGTTTTGCTTTGTCCGCAGAAACATGATAGTCTCTCACCAAAACCTCGTGGATGAGATGCGGTTTAACTTCACCTCTTTCAATCAAATCTCTTGCAAATTTTGTTGGCCTCACCCCCGTGAGCGAACCCCATGGCAGGCTCTTTTTGGAAATTTTGCTTAAAACATCATACAAGTGATTTTTAAAGTGCCTTTTCATAAGGCTTTTTTGCAAAAGTGGAGTTGTGTTTGGCAAAATGAAAGTTTGCGTGTTCTCTTTTGCATCACTTCCACTTCCTGTTTCAATCACGCTTGTGAGAGTGTTGCCTTCAAGCGAAAATGTGTGTTTCAATGAAAAAGGCAAGTCCTCTTCTTTGTAAAAAAGGTTCACCAAATCTTGCATATCCTTTTCAAAATCGGCATTTTCGCACTCAATTTTCATCATTCGCTCCTATAAACTTTCAAAACGTGTTTCAAACTTGAAAAAGAATTCATTATTGTTTCAAGTTCTTTCTTATTTGTGATGGTTACAACAATTTCAAACACAAGTGTGTCCTTAAACTCTTTATAGCCAAAGCCTTTTAAGTTGCCTTTCAACGCTCTTGCCGCCGTGTTCAAAGAATTTATAACAGAGTTTAAATTGTCCGTTTCAACCTTTATAACCGCAACAAAATCAGTTGAACGGTCGTCTTGCCACTCCGCTTTAATAAGGCGCTCCGGCTCTAAGTATTTGATGTTTTGGCAATTTGCTCGGTGAATTGTCACGCCTTTCCCTCGCGAAATATATCCCACAATGTCATCACCCGTAACAGGCGTGCAGCAGCCGGCGTAGCGAATAAGCATTCCGCTGTCACCATCAATCAAAATGCCGTCTTTGTTTTTCCTAACTGTTATGTGGTTTTCTTTTATGTTGAATGGTTTGTCCTTATTATACAAATTAACAAGTCTGCCAACCACACTTCCAACCGTCAAACTCCCCGCGCCAATTTCGGCATAAAGCACATCAAGTTCTTCTATCATGTAAGTTTTTGCAATTTCAAGCAAATATTTTTCCTTTTGCTCCTTGCTTATATTCAAGTTTTTGGATTTTAAATTTTGCTCCAAAATGCTTTTCCCAATCCTAACATTTTCCTCTTTGAGTTGGCTTTTGAAAAACGCCCTGATTTTTGCTCTGGCACTTGATGTTTTGATGAAATTAAGCCAATCTCGCGAAGGCCCTTTGCTGTTTTGATTGGTTATGATTTCAACCACATCGCCATTTGAAAGTTTTGTGTTTATTGGCACAATTTTTCCATTTATTTTTCCGCCAACGCAAGTGTTTCCTATGTCAGAATGAATGGCATAGGCAAAGTCCACAACGCTTGCCCCAAGAGGAAATTCAAGCACCTTCCCTTTTGGTGTTTGCACAAAAATCGATTCTCCATAAAGGTCCACTTTCAAAGTTTCCAAAAATTCGTCTGGCGACAAACTTTCTGCCGTGTCAAGCATCTGCCTAAACCAAGTGAGTTTTTTGTCAAACTCGTTTTGTTTGCGGCTTTTTTCTTTGTAAATCCAATGCGCCGCAATTCCATATTCGGCGTGCTTATGCATTTCAAACGTGCGAATTTGAATTTCAAGAGGGCGGTCATTGTCGGCAACAATTGTTGTGTGCAAACTTTGATAGCCATTTGGCTTTGGGTTGGCTATATAATCCTTAACTCTGCCCTGAATTGGTTTGTATATGGCATGAATTTTGCCAAAAACGGAATAACAGTCCTCCACCGTTGGCACAAGCACCCTCATTGCAACAAGGTCATACACCTTTCCAAGCGTGATGTCCTTTTTCACAAGCTTTTTGTAAACGCTGTAAAAGTGCTTTTGTCTGGACTGAATTTCGCCCTTAATTTCAAGTTCGTCCAAAATTTGTTTAAGTTTTTGAGTGGTTATGTTGATTTGCTTTTGATTTGCCTCTTTTCCCATCAGCGCATCATTTTTAAACTGCTCAAAAACCTCTGGCTCCAAAAGTTCAAAACACGTGTCCTCAAATTCATACTTAAACTTTGCCAGCCCAAGCCTTTCGGCAAGCGGTGCAAAAATATCTCTTATCATCTGAACAAAAGTTTTTTGCTCTTGCGTGAGAGGAAGTTTTAATTCTTTTAAATCGTACAAAAGCGTTGCAAATTTGATGATAATCACCCGCATATCTTGACAAATTGCAACAAACATTCGCCTAATGTCCTCAGCCTGCCCGCCTTTGGTTAGGCTTGAAACATCCCTTATTATCTTAAAAATTTCATAGATTTTCTTTTGATTTTTTGTTAAATTCACAGAAAGTTTTTCCGCTTCCGTTGGCCTAACCTTAAAATATTGAAACAAAATGTATGCCACAAGAACTTCATCTTGAATGTGATATTCAATCATGGTCTCAATGACGGCATAAAGTCTTGGAAGCGTTAAATCTTCCAACTTAACATCATCAATAAGTTTTTGCTCTTTTTCCGTTAAGTTAAAATTTTCGGAAATTGTTTGCAATATTTTTTCTCTCATTTTGCTCCCAAAGTGCTTTTCAACAACATAAGTTTATTATAAAGTTTTGATTGTGTCAACTCTTTTTTAACATCTTGAACTGCCTCAATCCAAAGCCCGTCCGCTTCAAGTTCTTTAATAAGCCCAAGTTCTTTAAACACCAAATATGCAACATAAAAAGTGTCAAAACCAACCTTGTTTTTCATCTTGGAATAATAGTCAAAAATTGAATTGCATCTTGAAATTTGTTTTGATGTTAAAATCCTAAACACCTTTCCAAATGCATCTCGGAAAAGGTCCAAATTGGCATATCTTTGCTTGTCCACAGCCTTTTCCATAGGCAAAAAGATTTCCGCTTTTGTTACTTTTTGAATTTCGCTTAAATACCCCTCGTCAAGCACAGGCAAAAGGAACACAATTTTTGAAAAATTCTTTGCCCATTCCACCCCAATAGGCGAAAGTAGAAGGCTGTTGTAGCCCGTGCATGTTTTGTCGCAAATTCCAATGTGATAGATGTTTTCTTTTGAATATTCTCGCGAAAAATTAACAAAATCATAGGCAGAATATGTCACAAAAGCTGTGCCAAACACCTCGCTTTGCGTGCTGGCAACAAAGTTCAACAAATCCGCTTTTGGATAGTAAGAAAATTTGCACTCCTCCCCGTCAAACAAAAGTTGTTGATATTGGAAAGGATAGATAAGGCTGTGGGCGTTTTCAACAATAAAACTGCCCATGTCAAAATCCTCAACAACGCCAACTTTTCCGCTTCCCTGAAACTCAAAAATAAAGTTTTTGTAGCGCGAAAATTTTAAACCGTTGTAATTTTTAAGATAATTAAAATAAATAAGTTCCAAGTCGCCAATTTTAACATCGCAATGCTGGGGAGTGTATTTTCTTGGCGTTATCTCAACATTTTCGGCGCAAATTTTAAATTTTGGCCTTGCATTGTCGCATCCATAAGGCTCTAACAAAGAAAGTTCCTTCAAAAATCTGTCCGTTAAATCCTCGCTCTTAACTTCCATGTCATAATATTTGATAGGAATGAAAACTTTGTCACTCACATGCTCAAAAGCGAATGCGTTCACACGATTGCAAAATTCTTCATAATGCTCTCTTTTTAATGTCAGCCCTGCCGCCATGGTGTGTCCGCCAAAAGTTTCCAAAATGTCTTGCAAAGAGGAAAGCAATTCGTGGATGTTTATGTCATCAATGCTTCGCCCAGAGCCATGCAAAATTCCGTCATCGGAAAGCGAGAACAAAAACACCGGCCTGTTGTAATTTTCAACAAGTTTTGCGCATACAATTCCAAGCACGCCTTGGTCCCATTTTTTTGACGCCAAACAAATCACGCGCGTTTTGGATAGGTCCATTTTTTGAATGGCTTTTTCACAGTCCTCAAAAATTTTTGATGACAATTCTTGCCTTTTTTGATTGTGTTTTTTAATTCGGTCAAGATATTTCCTAACCGTCACGGCATCTTCGCACATATAAAGCGCAAGGCTGTCCTTTGCATCGCCCATTCGCCCCGATGAGTTGATTTTTGGAGCAATTTTAAAAGCAATGTCGGTTGATGTTGCGTTTGTGAGTGAAACTTTGTTTTCCTTAAAAAGCATTTTCACGCCAAAAGGAAGTTTTTCCAACATTTTAAGCCCGCGCTTAACAATGTTTCGGTTTTCTCCCGTCAGCGAAACGATGTCCGCAATGGTTGCAATGGCGGCGATAGGCAAAAATTCTTCCGCTTTTTTCTGCCCAAGAAGCGCCTCGCTCATCTTATACGCCATCCCCGTTCCACAAAGTTCTCTGAATGGATAATCCTGCCCCTCAATTTTGGCATTCAAAATCAAAGTGTTTGGCAAAATTTCTGGAATTTCGTGATGGTCGGTGACAATAATTTCAATCCCTTTGCTTTTGGCATATTCCACCTCTTTGGCACACGAAATGCCACAATCCACCGTGATGATAAGGTCTGGTGAAAATTCTTTTTCCACCTTGTCCAAACTCTCACACGTCAGCCCATAGCCATCAACATATCTGTTTGGCAGATAAAAATCGGCATTTATTCCAAGTTTTTTAAGCGTTTTAAGCATAATGGCAGTTGCAGAAACCCCATCAACATCATAATCGCCAAAAATCAAAACTCGGTCACCCAAGTCTCTTGCCAACTGTATTCTCTCGCAAAATTCTTTCATTCCTTTGATAAGGAATGGGTCAAGCAACGCTCCCATAGAGAGATAACTTTCAATTTCTTCTTTACTAGACAGTCCACGAGATAAAATCAAATACATTGTTGAAGGCAAGAGATTAAAACTTTCCGCAAACTCATTCACAAGAGATGAGTTTTTGTTAAAAAATTTCTTAAAAATCATTTTCTTGCACCTTAAACAAACTTTTTCAAATTTATTTTAACATCTTTTAAATTAAATAAGCAAACAAATTGAAAGAAAAAACACACAAAATAGTGTGTTTTCTTTAATCACTTAGATTTTTGCCAGAGACGTCAACTTTTTCGCCCGTGAAGTTGTTTATTCGCTCTTTATATTCCTCATAAGCTTGCTGGCACGCCAAAACTCGCGCTTCAAACACTTCTTCTTTGCATAAATCTTTGCCCTCACTCATCTCTGCAATAATTTCGTCTCGCCTCTCTTTCATTTCGTCAAGATATGGATATGCATTCATTTTAACATGCCTAAATCTTTCACTTGCATCAAGTCCTTTATATTCAATTCCAAACTGCCCCAAATAATCCTTAACTTGTATTCCCTGACGATAAGCATTTCTATACACTTTCTTTCTCAAATCATTTGAAAAATCACCGATTGTAACAACTTTGCCTTTGCTTTTCTCCTGAATTGCCTTTAACTCGTCAGAAATGTCATATCCAGACTTTCCACTTTCCCAATATCTAAACTTAAAATTGTCAAGCCCCATAAATGCAAGAACAGCCTCTGTTGACAATTCATCTTGCATGTCATTATAAGCGCTTTCTCTAAAATGCCTTAATTTGTTGTAAAGTTGTGGCGCTTTTCTTTTAATTCCAACAAAACCGTTGTTGGTTTTTGCAAATTGTTCAAGTTGGCTTCTTAAATATTCATAGTAGTCAGTTTCAACAACACATTTTTCAAGTTTTTTATCACACAAAAGCGTAATGATAACAGCAGCAGGCATTTGCAAGGTGTCTGCCGCCGCTTGCAAAATGTTGTGAAAATTTGAGTTATCCTTCTCTCTTTTGTAAATAAAAAAACCGTTTTCATCGCAGAATTTTGAAATGTTTTGAAGGTCAAGAAATCGGAAATATGTATCGGAATAATTTTTGTAGCCCAAACTCTTCATTGCCTCTTCGTATGAAGAAAATTTTCTCAACTTAACATAATTGTGAAGTCTTTCATAAAATGGCAAACTTTTTCTTCTAACGTGAAAACTGCCGCCAGATGCCAAATAGCGTTCAATGTCCTCTCTAAGCGACTTTTCAACATCGTTTGTTCTCCTCCTTGCACGAGGCTCACCCAAATATTTAAATTTTTCTTCCATATTAAGTGTTTTCCCGTCAACTATCAAATTTCGCTGAGCCAAAAATCCATATATCTTGTCCTTTTTGGTCAAATCATCAACCTTGCCGCCAGCATCTTTGTATTGCTTAATAAGCGCCTTTGCCTTGGCTGCCCACTGCTGGTCAGTCATGTTCATTCCTCTAACTCTTTTGCGCGGAAATCCCAATAAAGAAAATTTTTCTTCCACCGACAATTTGTGCCCATCGTCACCCGCCATGTATGTGTTTGCAATAATGTTGTATTCCAAATCATCTCTTCCTAAATCCTCAAGCTTTCTTCCAGAGGCAACATAATCTTTCAAAAGTTTTCTAAGAGTTTCAAGTTTTTCTTCTGCTGGTTTTGCTTTTCTTGCCATAAAGCCCCCTTTAATATTTCTATTGTATCACAAATTTCCCACTTTTTCAATACAAATAATAAAATTTTGCAAAAACACTTGCCAAAAAATTTTCGTTGTGTTAGAATATAAAAGCATTTGAAGTTATTTTTGTTATACTTGGCAAGGATAAGTGAATGCAAAAGCAAATTAGGGCTTCCCGAAACTGCTTGTCAGTTTTGGGAATAGGCGAGAAACAAGCATCAAGGCGCAGCTTTTGGCGCTTGCGACAAAACAAGCGATATGCGCAGTGAATCACGGGCTCCCGAAACTGCTTGTCAGTTTTGGGAATAGGCGAGAAACAAGCATCAAGGCGCAGCTTTTGGAGCTTGCGACAAAACAAGCAATATGCACAGTTTCGAGCCGGAGTGGCGGAATGGCAGACGCACGGGACTCAAAATCGTGTGAGCCAAAACAATTCAATCTTTATATGCTGGAGT
>CANRFP010000016.1 GCA_947629895.1 uncultured Clostridia bacterium
CACCATTGATAATGAAAGGCATTGGAATAAGTTCGCATCCAACCTCTTTTGCCACCTCTGGGCTTATTCCACTGTTGCTGTCAGTAACAACGATAACTTTCTTTTTCATAAAACAACCTCGCAAAAAAATTCAATGTGATTATAACACAAAATTTGTCGAATGCAAAATAAAATTAAAAAATTTTAATTAGTTTCACAAAAAATATTACTTTTGAATAAAAAGCCTTAGAGGTTTAAATGTTCACAATAAGTGTTTGCATGATAGTTAAAGATGAAAGCGAGGTGCTTGAAAGGGCCTTGTCTTGCGCCGCACAGTTTGCCGATGAGATTGTTGTGGTTGACACAGGCTCGCATGACAACACAAAAGAAATTGCCTTAAAATACACCAACAAAGTGTTTGATTTTGCTTGGCAAGATGATTTTTCTGCGGCAAGAAATTTTTCCTTTTCCAAAGCCATTTGCGACTATCAAATGTGGCTTGATGCAGACGATTTCATCTCAGACGAAAACATCCAAAAGTTGCAACTTTTAAAGCAAAACACAAAAGATGTGGATGTTTATATGTGCAAATATCTCACAGGCAAAGATTTGGAACTTTCCTATTACAGAGAGCGGCTTTTAAAACGCGATGCCAATTTTTTGTGGCAAGGTTTTGTTCATGAGGCAATTCCTCCACGTGGCAAAATTACTTACGCCGACATTGAAATTTTTCATAAAAAGGAGAAGCCCGCCCAGCCCAAGCGCAATCTTAAAATATATCAAAAAGCCTTAAAAAATGGCGTGAAATTTGGTGCAAGAGAGCAGTATTATTATGCGCGAGAGTTATATTACAATCACGAATACTCCTCCTGCATAAAAGCAATGAAAAAATTTTTAAAAATGGATGGTTTCGCCCCAGACAACCTCTGCGCACACATCATTCTCAGCGATTGTTATATTCTAAAAAACAACATAAAAAACGCATTAAAAATCTTGCACTTGGCACTTGCAAAACACCTTCCAACAAGCGAACTTTGTTGCAAACTTGGCTTTGCTTATGACCTTTCTCACAGCCCTCAAAACGCCATTTTTTGGTTTAAATCTGCACTTGTTTGCCAGCCGCAAAAAAGAGGTTTTGTTTATAAAGATTATGAGGGCATAATTCCGCTTTTGGAACTCACCCGCCTGTTATACAATTCTGGGCAAATTGAAGAGGCTGCCGCATATCACAATTTGGCCAAAGCGTCATTTCCAAATCATCCATCAGTTGTGTTCAACAGCCAATTTTTCAAATAAAAAAAGAGGTTACATTCCTCTTCCTTCTTCTTTTGGTCTTACGTTTTTTTGTGCTTCCACCGGAGCAAGCAACATTTCTTTATATCTCTCATTTACAACTTCCATTGAAGTGAAAACAAGTTCAACCACTGCATACATAAATGGCTCGCCATTTTTATTTCTATTTTCAGCCATATATTTTTGTGCTGACTTTTTCACATCGGAAACACTTGTGTTTAACGTGGCTTGCATATGTAAAACATTTCCATCTTCCCCTGTTTTTGAAACTAAATCGCCTTCAAAAACATCAACATCGTCATCATAAGTATACATATTATCCTCCGTACTCATTTTGATAATAACACATGATTTGAAAATTGTCAAGACATTATTTTGAAATTAGTTTAAAAACTTTTCACTCCTAAACCACCCTTCCAAAACCTCCAAAAGTTTTGAAAATTTTTTGAAATTTTTTCTGTTGTTGGTTATGCCGCAGTTGATTTCAATTTGCAGCGACCAAATATCGCCAAATTTTTCTTTGACCGAACTTGAAATTGAGTTTTTGTTTGCCATAAACGGCTGATCCACTGTTACAACAAAACCATTTTGCTCCAATCTTTTCACCAAATCATCAAAAAGAGGAATGTTGTTTTGAATGTTTTGCCCAAAATGAGTGCCCAAATTCACATCACATGGCCTGTCCGCCCTAAGCCCATGAAAATCAACAACATATTTGATGCCAAACCTTTGGATATAGTCAAACATATCCCTTTTGTAAACGCTGTTCTCGTCAAAATTTGCATCGTCAAAATTGTTTTTTGTTTTAGCAATCAAAGGAAGGGAAAGTTTGCTCTGCATTTGGAGCGCCGTTGTCAAACTTCCAATTTCTGGCACTTTGTATTTTCCAAGCCTAACCTGCCCCACCCCGTGAGGAGCAGAAAGCAAAATGTTGCCCTTGCCCTCAAGAATGCAGTTGTCTTTTTCTTTGTTCCTTTCAAGGAAATTTATTCTTTGCTTGTGTAAATTAGCGTAATTCATGAAAAAATGATAACATATTTTCAATTAAAAACCAATCAAAATTGTTGATTTTTTGAAAATTTTATGTTAAACTTAATCCGCGATAAACATGCAGAGGTGTCCGAGCGGTTTAAGGTGCAGCCCTGGAAAGGCTGTGTGTGAGAAATCACACCAAGAGTTCGAATCTCTTCCTCTGCGCCAACACTATATATAACGCCGACATACTTTATAAGACTACAATATATTGTATTCAAAAATCTTTTAGGCACATTTTAGGCACAAAAAGCAAAAGGAGGACAAATGATAAAAGCAGTTATATTTGATATGGATGGTGTCATCTTCGACTCTGAAAAACTTTGGAAAGATGCATTAAAAGAATTAAAGAAAAAATATGGGATTAAAACAATAACAGAAGCAGTCCGCAGAAAGTCCTGCGGAATGGACATAAATCAACAAAATTTATATTTTAAACCATACATGCCAGAAGGGTTGGACGTAAACGATTTTGCATTAGAGTGGCAAGACCTTGTTTTGAAAAAACTGCTTACAACCAACATCAACATAACAAAGCCGGGTTTTGAAGAAATTTATAATTATTTCAAAAATAAGGGCTACAAAATTGGACTAAATTCTGGAAGCCCAAGAGAGCTTATCAAATTGCTTTTCCATCGCGCAGGTTTTGACGAAACAGAAATGTTTGATTTCATCATAAGTGGTGATGACCTAACCCTTGGCAAGCCAGACCCAGAAGGCTATGTTAAGGCTTGCAAAGGTTTGGGATTTTCTCCAACAGAATGCATTGTTTTGGAGGACAGCACAAATGGAATTGTTTCCGGAACAGGTGCGGGTTGCCATGTCATAAATGTTTTAGACATTATTGTTCCACCAAAGCACGTTCAAAAAAAGTGCCTTTATGTTGCAAAATCACTTAAAGATACACTCGATTATTTCCAAGAAAACGAAATTTAAAAATCTTAAAAAAAACATAGAAAAATTGCAAAAAAATCGAAAAATATTAAAATAAACAAAAAATATTTAAAAAATCGCTAAAAATTCCTTAATATCGAACAAAAAAATATATGAAAAAATGTAAAAAAACAATTTTTTCATATTTTTTTACTATTTTTTCAAGCAATAAAAAAAGTGAGAAGTTATCTCACAAATTTTTTATTATGCTTTCCAAAAGTTGAGTGTCTGACAAAAGTTTTCCCGCGCCAAGAATTGTCACATTGTCAACATCTTCACTGATTTGGCAAGGATAATTTAGATGGCTGTTGAGATAGTCATCAAGCCCCTGCATCTTTGCCCCGCCGCCAACAATCAAAATTTTGTTGTTGATGATGTCGGCAACAATTTCTGGTGGAAGAGTGTTTATGGTTGTGTCAATTGCTCTAACAATTTCACTGTAAAAAGGTTCAATCGCTTTTCTTAATTCAGACGAAAACACACAAACGGGTTTTGGAGTTTTTGTGTTTGCATCAACTCCTGTGATTTCCATGTTTAAGGTGTCATTTTCATACAAACTGCCAACTTCATTTTTCAAAGTTTCAGCGGTTGGAAGCCCAATAACAAGCCCCTGACTGTATGCCAAATAATTCACAATTGCGGCATCAATTCTCTTTCCTCCAATGCCAACAGTTGCCCCTTTGATTATGCTGGACATGTTGATAACTGCAATGTCAGTTGCCGTTCCGCCAATGTCAACAATCATGTTCACTTTGCTGCTGTCAATGTTTCTGCCTTCGCCCACACAAGAACAAAGCACAGAAGGCACAAGCACAACATGCCCCAAGTTTGCCCCCTCGCAAACATTCAGAATGTTTTCTTTTTCATGTGCAGTAAGCCCACAAGGCACAACAAAAATTGCCCTATCTTCAAAACTTTTAAAGCCAACTTTGCTCAAAAAATGTTTAAGCAAAATTACAGAATATTCATAATTGGAATTTTCTCCATAAGCGCAAGGCGTGAAAATCTCCACATTATCTTTTGTTTTGCCAACAAGTTTTTTTGCATCATTTCCCATTGCAATAACCTTAAAACCATCGGCTGTTGGCTCGGCAGCAATAAGGCTTGGCTCTTTCAATGCAAGCCCCTCGCCTTTCACATAGATGCAAGTGTATCCACCGCCCATTTCAATTGCATATTTTATTTTTCTCATATTTGCCTCCTAAATGACAAATTCTTTTGACAAAATTGTTGCTGTGTCGTCAACTGTTGTGTAGTTCAAAATAATTTTTTGCCCATCTTTCGTTGCATATAGCACATTTGCAAGGGCAAGTTTGTCTGTTGTTTTGTAAGTTGCCGCGCCGATTTTAATTGAAACGATGTTGTTTCCTGATTCCAAAATTGTTTCATCATTATGCATAAAATCATCAACTAAGAAAACGCTGTCAACTCTGTTGTCAATAAATTGTTCAAGCTTGCTTGTGTATTCTTTCCATTCTCTTGTTTCGCTGAAATAGAAACCATTTTTGTTTCCCGAAGCTGTGCTGGATGCCTCTTTATGCCATGTCATGTCATACAAATCCACAACTTTCATCTCTTGCAGCACCGAATTTTTATATAAGTTTTCTTTGTCTTTTTTATAAGCATTCATTGCTTTTGCATAAAAGGTGTTCACATAATAAGTTGGCGCATAAAGTTGATATCTTATCAAAGTGGTTGGCTTAGACGAACTTTCTTCTTCCACATATCCCGCCGAAAGCCCAAAAACATTTCCACTTTTGTTGTAAACAACTCCTTGTTTGAAATCTGATAAATTTGAGAGATTGAACAAATAACAATCTTTCATCACATAATCCACTGCTTCCGTCACATTGGAAGAAGTGGTGTATTTTGGCACAACAACTCTCACGTCATCAACCAAATCGCCTTTTCTAACTTTTATGGTTGCATCTGGCTCAGAAATAACAAACAAATTGTCACAGTGTTGCATATCGCCCTCTTGTGCAATTTCAACATAAGGAATTTTTATGCTTCCGCTCTTGCCCTCTTTGTTCTTGCATTTAATCAAGGCCAAATTGTAGTTCATATCGCCATAAACAAAATCTCCGGCAAAAATTCCATTGCTTGTGGTCACCGTGATTGGCGAGTCTTGTTTAATGTATCGAAGTTGGTCATAAAGCGTCACAATCACCCCGTCTTCTTTGATGTTCACTCCCACAATTGTGGGTTCTGCATTTCAAATTCCAATTTCACGGTTGTGTCAACATACATCTCCGCAATGGCCTCATCCGAATTAAAAGGCCAAATTTTCAATTTTAAGGAAATATTATTTGGGGAAATATAGTAAAAGTAAATGACAACAAACATATAAATCACAGCAAGAGAGAGGATTATGCTGAAAATAATCCAAAAAACCTTCATGTTTGTTGACATCGGCTTACTTCTTCCCATTTACTTTCCTTTTTAATAAAAATCTTCCCAAAAAATAGTTTGAGAATGATTTTTAAAGTTATTATATAATTTGCAAACTCTTTTTGAATGTCTTTCTGAAATCATCCGACACTTTCATGCTTTGGATAATTTCAAAAGATGGGTCAGCGTTCACAACTGTTTTCATGATGATTGAGTCACCCAAAATATCGCACACAATGTCGTTTATAACATTTTTACGTGAAGCGTTGAGGTTAACTGCCAAACTTACAAGCACGCCAAGTTTTCTAACAGCGTCAACATCTTCATCTGTTAAAACTTCCTTGTATTTCATAACCTCAGCCAAATTGAAGTTGTCAAGTTTTTGACAAGAGCAAGCAAGCGCAGCAAGCAAAATATCTTTTTGTGATGCCCCAGCGATGTTTGAATTTAAAACTGTGTAGAAAGCGTGCTTTGCGCTGTCTTTAAAGTTTATGAATTTCCCGCAGTCATACATATATGCGGCAATTTTAAGAGGCTTAACATAAACTCTTGGAAGTTTGTGCACAACTTTAAGTTGTTTGAAAAGCAAAATTGCCATTTCATAAACTTGATTGTTGATTGCCAAGCCTTCTTTTTTAAATTCATAATAACTTTCAAGGCTGTTTTGAAGAAGGTCAGAATATTTTTCATTTGCTGTTCCAACCAAATTTGAAAGCACAACTCCCTCAAAAGGTTCTGCGGTGGAAACTGTTATGTTTTCCACTTTCAGCATTTCAAAAAGTGCCGAAATTATTGCCAAGCCGCCGTTTATGCTCTGTGCGCCATAAGGCCCAATCCCCTTGATTTTGCTTATTTTTTGAGGGTCAAGCGTTTTAACAAATTCAACCACTTTGCCGGTGTTTTCATTTGAAAGTTCATAGTTGTTGTCGATGTCAATAGGATATCTCGTAAGTTTTTTTGCAATTCTTGAATTGTCCACAAAAGTTGAGCCGCACCCGATGACAACATCTTCTTCAAAACTCTTCACAAGTGATGCTTTTTTAAGGTCTTTCTTCACAGCTTGCACCATCTCTTCAAAACTCATGCCAGAAGAGGACAGATTGCTGTAACCATAAGGCAAAGAGTTGTATTCCACAACATTTCTTCTGTTAAACTTCAAAAAATAAGTGTTAAAACTTTCAATGTCAACAATATATCCCTTTGATGCATCGATTTTTGCCATGCAAGAAAGATAAACATTCTTAACAAGTTCATCATCACTCACAATAAGGAAGTTCATTCCTGTGTTTGTATATATTTCATCAAGAAAGCCACGATAGTTGCGCGCCTTAACCAAAATGTTGGAAGCAAAAGCAATCATCTTTTCAACTTTAAAGGTTTCAATGGTGAAACGATAGATGTTTAAAATCTTCAAAATTTCCGATTTTGTTTTTGGCGAAAACAAACAATCTTTCACAATTTCATTTGTGATGTCTTTTTGATTTTCAACCTCTTCCAAAACTCTGTATCTTCCGTTTCGGCTTTGAATTATTTGAAGTTTAACTTTCTTTTCGTCAAACTGAATAAAAGCAATGTTTTCCATGCTGCCTCCTTATGCATCCAAATCAATGGCGCTCACTGGGCAAGACGCTTGGCAAGCCCCACAATGAATACATTTTGTTTTGTCAATTTCCGCTTTGCCGTCTTTGCCAAAAGAAATTGCGCCAACTGGGCAGATAGCCACGCAAGTTCCACAACTTATACATTTATTTTTATCAACCATAATACACCTCGCTAAGATGTATTAAATATAACACAAAATTAAGAATTTGTCCACTATTTTTTGAATACTTTTACAAATTCTCCCACAGCAAGGACACACAAAAAGCCTCCAAAAGCCTTTTTTAGCACCGCAGAAGGCAAAAAAGACATGCAAATTGCCCCTAGTGCCGAAAAAATTACACCAAAAAAGATAATCCAAAAAAGATTTTTTGTGACAATAAATCCGTTTTTGTAATGAATGTATAGAGAAAAAATTGCCATAATCAAAAAACTGAGCAAATTTATCCCCTGCGAAAGTTTTTGGTCAAAGTTCAAAAATATGGTCAAAATTGGAATAAGCAGCGTTCCGCCACCCATTCCAAGTCCGCCAAAAATGCCTGAAACAAAACCCGCCAAAATATAGAAAAAATATGTCACAATTCTCCTCCTAGAACAAAAGCCTAATTCCGCCTAAAAGCATGACGAAAACAAAGATTATCCTAATCACTTTTGAAGGCAAAAACTTAAGCAAAAAACTGCCCAAAATTCCACCCAAAATCACGCCCGCCCCAACGGTTAAAAATGGCACGCTTTCAATATGTCCGCCAAGCGTGTAAATTATGGCGCTAACAAAAGAAATTGGAAGAATAACCGCGATTGCTGTCGCGTGAGAATATTTGTTGTCAAGATGAAGCATCTTTTCAAGTAAAGGAACGCAAATCATTCCGCCTCCGCCACCAAAGAAGCCATTGATAAAACCAATCAAAGCCCCGAATAAGGACAAAATCAACTTTGATTTCACGCCAAATTTTTGTTTGTTTTGCTTCTTTTTCTCCATTCTTCCACCCAAAAACTGCCAAAAAGCACAATTTTTAACAATATTATTGATAAATTTAAAAAAAATATTTGATTATTTCACTTAAATGTATTATAATATCATAGTTTAATACTCTTATAATTTACGCAAAAGGTGATGTATGAAAAAATTTAGGAAATTAAAAAACAAAATTATCTTATGTTTGCTGGCACTTGTGCTGCCTGTTTGTGCAATGGGAATCATCCTTATGCAAACGCCTGCACTTGCATTTGCTGACACATCTTATCTGACAAGTTATCGTGAAGAACAATCGTTTGCAAACAGAAACAACAACTTTTCTTCTGGCGTAACCAATTTCAGTTTGAATGACAGTTTTACTGGTTGGAACTCAAAAAATCCAAATGGTGGAAAGGCAACTTCTGGCGTAATCACAACCGGAAGCCGCTTCCAAGACTATGGCTCAAACAGATTTTATTTGAACAACAATCCAAAAACTGTGGATAGCGACCAATATGTGCTTATGATAAACTCCAAGCACTCAAAATCGGTTGTTGGGGAAGAGACAAACAAAGGATATTACACACAAGACTCAATTTCTCTTGATGCAAATTCTTATTATTATTTTCAAGTGGCATATTCAACCGACACCAATTACAGCGAACACACTGAATATGATGAGCATCAACGCCTCACTGTCAACGATTCCATCACCCCAGCACAATTTGGCTATAATGAAGACGGCGGCGCAACAGTTGGCTTTGACACATATCTTCGCTACACCCCACCAACAGAACTTCATCTGAGTGGCAACTATTACATTTATAAAGGGCTTGACAAAACCGACGAGAAAACAACATATGTTGAAAATGTAACAAAATTCTATCAAGATGATGAATATTATGGCATTCTTTTGGAGGAAACAACGGAGGATTCTGGTGAACCTGTCACAAAACAAAGGCCTGTTTATGTTATTCTTGAAGCTCTTGGCACTTCCAATGGGAACTACTATCTTAAAGAAGGATATGACATCTACACTTGCTCAATTAATTATAACCCTGAAACAAAACAATATGATTTGATTGCTGAAGGGCTTGAAACAGAACAACAACCTTGGCTTTACACTCCAAAAACAGTTCCTGAAAATGAGAACTACCCTGTTATTGGCTCTATGTATGTTGACGGGCTTAAAGATGCAGACGGAAAGGCTGTTCCATGTGAATTTGTTTCGGTTAGAGCAAAAAATTGGACAACATTCTATTTCTTTATTGCAACCGGAAGCGAAGCACAAAGCGTTAATCTTGAACTTTGGCTTGGCTCAAAAACGGCAACAAGCAGCGGCGTTGTTTTCTATGACGCCTGCCATTTATATCGTTGCAGCGAAAACTATTTCTGGAACACTTACAATGATTATTTGCTCACAAAAAAATACACAGAAACATCTGTTCCAAAAGAAGGCGGACAAGCCACCACAACCACAACAAGCTGTGTGACTTTGGCAGACCTTAGGCAAGACAAAACGCTTGATTTTGGCAGCCGCAATTTTGATTTTGAAAAAGGCAACCTCACAGAAAATTGGATTGTTGACGAACACGGTTTTGGCGGCGCTGCCATCTATGACAGCTCATCTGCTTATGAGGTTTTAAAGGACAACTATGTTGGAACAAACCTTTCAAAGCATGTTGTTTGGGATGAAAATGAAAAGAAATACGTCACAACTGAAAACACGCATTTGCTTGGGCTTTCTGCAAAAGACAATTATTCAAAAATCACCACCCGCACCCCAATTGATATTGATGTAAACGAAGTTTATAAAATCAAAATTTATTACAAGGCTTCATCAATAAAAAACGGCAGCGCTTATGTCAGCCTCAGCGAAGATGAAAACAGAATATTGGATTTTTACAGCGACCTCAAAGACAACTACACCTATGCAACAGAAGTTTTCAGTTCTGGAATAAGTTCCAATACCACAAACAAATACACAAATGACTATTCAGTTTTGGAATTTTATGTTAAAGGCGGGCCTTTGTTCAAAAGCGCAGTAAACCTTTCACTTTCCCTTGGAAAAGCAAAAAGTGGTGATGCAGAAGCGGAAAACGCCACAGGATACATCTTTTTTGATGACATCACCATTGAAAAAGCAACAACAAGCGAATATGACAGCGCAACAAACAAAATTGAACTTGGCACAAACACAAAAACAGCCGATAACGGCATAACAAATGGCAGTTTTGACGATGTGTCCACAACAACAAATGGCATCCCAACCCCAAACAGCTGGACAGTTAAGAGAAATGAAAACTCAAACAACTCTTTCTTTGGCGTTGTGAACACCGACACAAAAATTTGGGAAGGCTACAAAGCAAAATATAAAGAAAACACATCTTTGGGAAATAAGAACCCATATGAATGGACAACCTATGTTTCAAATCCTGGTGCAACATCCATAAGAAAAAGCAAAACAAACAATGTGCTTATGCTTGCAAACATCAATAGAGATTATCAAGCCGCTTCATCAACAACATTAACACTTGCCACCGGCTACAAAGTGATTTCCTTTGACTGCTACATTTCCGACAGCACAACCCTTGATTTGGATTTGATTTCCACAAATGGAGAATTTTCAATTTTCAACAAAAAAATCGCCGGCAAAAGCGCTTGGGAACATATTGAAGTTATCGTCAATGTTGAAAACTCAACTGAAATTTATGTTAAACTTACACTTGGAAAAAACACAACAACGGAAAAAGTTGCAGGATATGCCTTCTTTGACAACTTTGCATTGCAAGACAGTTCAATCACTGACGAGGACTTTGAAGCATTAAATCCAAAGGATAAGGCCGATTTAAGCAATTTCTACTACAACATTCAAACAAGCAAAGAAGCAACCTCAATTGGCGACGTTAATGGCTCAAATCACCCAGCCTATGTTGGCACACCAACCGCTTCATCAGACCAAACATCTGGCATGAAAGGCGGACTTGTTAAAGGTGAAGCTTTCCGTGATAGAACTGATTTCTATAAGGCTTATATGGATGATGAATATTTCTTCTATATAACAGTTCCAAATGGCGGCTCTTACACAATAGACAGCAACTACTCCCTTGATTTAGATTCAAGCAACTATTACAAACTTTCCTTCAAACTTAAAACTCACTTCACATATCAAACAACTGAGGAAGGAAAGGATAAGGACAAAACCTATCACTATGGGGCAACTGTTGGGCTTACCGGCTTTGATTATATGACTGAAATTGAAACAACAGAAGATGGCTTAACAGAATATTCAATATACCTTCACCCAAGCGAAACAACCACAGCAAAACTTCATATTGCCCTTGTTTGTGACACCTATGAAACATCCGGAAATTTGGTGCTTTGCGATTTGTTCTTAGACAGCAGCATAAGCCAAGCAGACTATGAAAAAATTGAGAAAGAAACCTCAAAGAGCGGCTATAATGGCAACAGTTTTGTTGCAAAAGCATCTGGCAGTGATGAGGAAAATCCAGATGACGGAAATGACAGCGACAGCGAAACCGACACAAACACCACCCCAGCATCAAATGGCGAGGGCTTCAATTGGCTTTTAATTCCTTCACTCATCACCGCTCTTGCAATTGTTATTGCAGTTGTTGGCTTTATTTTGAGAAAGATTAAGATTGGCAAAATTGAAAAGAAGAGAAAAGAAACCTATGACCGAAAGGGCAGCATAAAGATTGATGTAATAAAGAAGGCAGCCAAAGAAGAACAAAACAAAGAAATTGCTGCAAAAACCGAAGAAATTGCCAAATTTGAGGCAGAACTTGAAAGAATTGAAAAAGAACACAAACAAAAAGTTGTCAGCCTTCGTGCAAAAGATAAAGGCAAGGTTTCAAAATCAACAGATAAAGAGTTTAAAATCTTTGCTCAAAAGAGAACTGTCATTGCTGAAAAGATTGAAAGTTTGAAGAAACAAAAAGAAGAACTTGCAACCCCTGAACATTTGTTGTCACTTGAAAGAAAGTTCTATGCCCAAGAAGAAATGAAACAAAGAGAACTTGAAAAAGCTTCTGCAAAGATTAACAAAGAACGAGAAAAGAAGCAGACAGAAAAAGCAGAAGAGGCAACAAAAACCGAACAGAGCTCAAAGAAAAAGAAAAAATAAGAAAATAACCTCTAAATTTTAGAGGTTTTTCTTTTTTTAATTAATTTTTTTTAATAAGCCAAGCACCCAATTAAATGCCATATGTCACAATAAAAAAGAGGAAAATCAAATTTCCTCTTTAAAAATCGTCATCATCGTCCTCGTCATCATCCTCATCTTCTTCGTCGTCATCATCGTCATCGTCGTCCAAGTCATCATCTTCATCCTCATCATCAAACTCGTCGCCAAACTCTTCGTCAAGTTCCTCATCCAAGTCATCGTCAAGGCTGCCGTCATCCAACCTGTCGTCAAAGCCAATGCCAGTGTCGATGTCGTCATCCAAAATATCGTCATCAAGGTCGGTCACCGATGCCATGTCGCCCGTTTCCTCGTCATCATACACAACTTCTTCCTCATCACGATTAAGATAATCTTCCCAATCATTTCCAACATCATCTTCTTCCGAATGATGTTCTTTCAAACAAGTTGGGCACATAATTTCATCTGGTTGAATATAATTCGTTTTGCAAATTGGGCAAAGTTCCAAATCAAGGTCGCCAATCAATTCGTCATGTTTAGCAGAAAGTTCTGCCTTGCACACACTGCAAAGTTTTTCCTTCTTTTCAATATAGTTAAGTTCGCATCTTGGGCATCTAATATAAACAGGTTTTTTCATAATTTCTCCTTTTCTTTGAGTATTCTACAAGTATTTATATTTAATGTCAAATGATTTTACTAACATTTTTTACTTTTTTTCAAAAGGTTGTCTTCCGCCTGTGAAGGCCTAATGTATGCAGGCAACAAATTTTCAAGAGTAATATACGCCTTTTCTGCCTCTTTTTCCTTTGCAAAATTTAAAAGCATTTGTGCGGACAGTGTGATTTCTTTTGCCCCAAGTTTAGTGTCCCTAGCAAGCGCAAAGAGGTTTTTATAATTTGACAGTTCGCTCTCACTTATCATTCTGTCCTCGCTTTTTCGCTTTCCGTTTTTGTCGAATTCTGCCACAAAATAATTGCCAGAAAGAGCGTTGATTATACAAGCAAAATCGCCAGAACTCATCTTTTGTTTTGCAATAGTATATGCCATAAATTCCAAAGAGGACAAAGAAATAAATTTTAGGTCTTTTTTCACGCAGCCAAGCGCTTTGGCAATTGCAACTCCAATCCTAAGCCCCGTGAACGAGCCAGGCCCCGTGACAACCGCCACAGTTTCAACATCCAAAACATCTATTTGGGCCTCTGTGCACAATTCGTCGATGTTTTTCAGCACATTTTCAGAGTGCTTTGCCTTTGCATCAAGTGTTTTAAAATATGTTTTTTTGTTTGTTTCAAGTGCAAGGTCTGCCGTCATTAAAGCAGTGTTTATTGCAAGCATTTTCATTCTCCTTCAACAATAATTCTTCTGGCATTTGGGGAAAGTTTTGTTATGGAAACCACAAAATCCGCTTTTTTAATCAGCCCCTCAACATTTTCTGGCCACTCAACAAAAACAATTCCGTCAAGCGTGTTTTTATCAAAATATTCGGCAAAGCCAACACCCTCTGCCTCCTCAGCGGATGAAAGCCGATACATATCAAAGTGATAAATCTTAAACTTTCCTTCATAGATGTTCAAAAGTGTGAAAGTTGGGCTTGTGACGGGAGTGTTGCACCCCAAAAATTTTACAACCTCTTTCACGAAAGTTGTTTTGCCACTGCCCAAGTCGCCTTTGAGGAGGATTATTTTTGGCTCTTTCAAAGTTTTTGCAAACGCTTCGGCAAATTGCGATAATTGCCCCAGCCCATTTATGTCAACTTTTATTTTCATCAATTTTTTCCTCTTTTTTATGTTTGTAATATGTTCTCATAAACCAAATTCCCAAAACGCAGATGATTGCAGAAATTGCAAATCCGCCAATTAAATCTGTGAGATAGTGCTTTCCAAGATACATTCTTGAAACCGCCACAAGCACTAGATAGGCGCTGCACCCCAAAACAATCCAAATTCTTTCATTGCGTTTTTTGTAAATCTGGAACAGAAAATAGCCCAAAAAGATTGCAATCGCCGTTGCGCACGCAATATGTCCACTTGGAAAACTGAAATCGGCGACAACATCTCCCAAGTTTAGCACTGCGCCGCTGACATCAAACGGTCTTGGCCTTTGAACAAGATTTTTCACCAAAACATTGTTCACCAAATAAACAAAGCCATAGGAAAAAAGATACCAAAAACACAGCCGCCTGTTGAAGATAAGCAACAAAACAATCAAAGCCGCCACCCCCAAATAAGTGCCAAGATTGGAAACAATTTGGAAGAAGCCATCAAAGAATGGAGTTCTTCCCGCCTGCAAGAATCTAATAATTTGAATTTCAAAGTCCATATGTCTATTGTAGCAAATTTTAGCAATAAATCAAAGAAAAACCAAAAAAAATTCAACAAACAACAAAAAAAGCAGTCTCCTGCTTTTATTTTAACGCTTCTTCCAACATTTCAAATATCTTATCATAATAAGCAGAATGTTTTAAGGCAACATCTGGGTCATTGTTGCAAACCATATATTTAAACTTTTCAAATGGCAAATAAAACACTTCGGAGAGTTCTTCTTTTTGAATTTTGTATTTCTCTGCTGGCTTATCTTCAAAAATATAAAAATGGTGCGAAAAACAATAATTGTTTGGCTCTGTTCTTTTCACAGTGATAAGTGGCATGACAGCATATTTTTCAAGGTCAAGCCCAAGTTCTTCTTTGGCTTCCTTAAAAAGAGCTTCTTTTATGCTTTCTTCTCCAACAACATGCCCAGCACACAACGCAATTTTGTTTGGATTTTGTTTTTTATAAGGGCTTCGCCTTTGAACCAAAACCGTTTTGTCCTTCTTGTTCAAAATCCAAAGTGCCACCTCATTGTGAAAAAGTTGACTGGCATGAACAACACTGCGTTTTTCAAATTTGCCTGTTGCCCCCCCCGCTTCATTTAAAACTGCCAACAATTCCTCTTTATCCGCAGCCATAATCATTCCTCCTTACTTTATCTTTTTGCTTACGCTTACGCCATCTTCAAACTCAAAAATTTGAGTGTCAAAATCTTCATCTGCCTTTAAAGTCTCCAAAAATATGCGCAAATTGTTCACAATCGAGCGGTGTTTGTGTTTTATCGGCTCATTTGAGTTCACAAGCCCATAAAACAAAATGTCATCTGCCACCAAAACTCCGCCCACATTCAAAATCCGTTTCAAATAAGGCAAATAATTTTTATATTGCCCCTTTGGCCCATCTAAAAACACAAAATCAAACTTGTCCTTATTTTGCTCCAAAAACTGCCCGGCATCGGCACAAACAACCTCAAATCTGCCCTCAAATTCTTTCAAATTTTGTTTTGCATCAAGCGCATTTTGTGGGTCAATTTCAACTGTTGTTAAAAATGCATCGCAAGAGCGGAGCATCACGCTTGCCGAATAGCCAATAAATGTGCCAATTTCCAAAATCTTTTTTGGTTTGCACTCGGTAAGCAAATTTATTAGAAGTTTTTCTGTTTTAGGGCGTAAAATTGGATTGTATTCGTGCCTTTCAAAGCCAACAAACTGTTCTTTTTCCATATTTTAATCCAAAAGCACAATGGTCAAAATCATTGGACGTCTTTTTGTGCGTTTAAAAATGAAATTGGAAACATTTCTTTTGATTGTGTTTTTAATGATTGAAGGCTCGCAGCCACGAAGGTCTTGCTCTTTGAGTGAGGCAATAATCATGTTTCTGGTGTCTTGAACAAACGCCTCTGCCTCATCTTGATACACCACACCTCTTGTGATGATAAACGGGTCACCAACAACCTCGCCCGACACATTGTTTATTGTCATAACAACAACGCAAATTCCGTCCTCAGAAAGTTGTTTCCTTTCTCTCAGCACATTGCTGTCCATATCGCCGATGCCATAGCCATCGATAAGCCTTTGCCCAGCAGTTGTGAAGCCGATTTTTTTCATTGAGTTTGCTGACAACTCAATTTGCGCGCCAAGCGTTGGCATAATGATGTTTCGCTCCTCCATGCCAAGTGTCATTGCAAGTTGTTTATGCATTCTTAGATGCCTATATTCGCCGTGAATTGGCATGAAAAACTTTGGCTTTGTGAGGGCATGTATCATTTTGATTTCCTCTTGACATGCGTGCCCAGAAGCGTGCACCTCTTGAAGTTCATCATAAATAACCTCTGCACCCTTTTGGAAAAGTGAGTTAATCACATTGTAAACGCTCTTTTCATTTCCAGGAATTGGAGAAGATGAGAACACAATCAAATCGTTTTCGCCAATTTTGATTTGTTTAAATTCGCCAGCCGCCATGCGAGTTAGCGCAGACAAAGGCTCGCCCTGACTTCCCGTTGTGACAATCAAAAGTTCTTTGTCGTCAAGTTTATCAATTTTGTCAATGTCCACCAAAATGTTTTTATTGAAAGAAATTTCCCCAATTTTCATCCCCACTTCAGTGATGTTTATCATGCTTCTTCCCGTGAACGCCACGCGTCTATTATACTTTTCCGCCAAGTTCAAAATTTGTTGAAGTCTGTGGATGTTGGAAGCAAAAGTTGCCACAATAATTCTGTTTTCTGTGTGCGTTTTAAAAATTTCTTCAAGGGCTCGGCCAACACTCTTTTCGCTCATGGAATAGCCTGGTCTGCACACATTTGTGCTTTCACACATCAAAAGATTAACGCCCTTCTTTCCAAGTTCGCCAAACCTTTGAAGGTCGGTCATCACGCCGTCAATAGGCTCAAAGTCAATTTTAAAGTCACCTGTGTGAATAACATTTCCAACAGGTGTGCTTATGCAAAGCGCAAGGCTTCCTGCGATTGAGTGCGAAACCTTTATAAATTCCACTGCAAAAGAGCCAATTTTAAGCACATTTTTTGGCTTAACCGTGATTGCTTTGTAAGCCACTTTTGGATGCTCTTTCATTTTGTTTTCAACAAGTGCAAGTGTGAGCCTAGAACCATAAATTGGTGCTTTTATCTGCTCCAAAAGAAAAGGAACGGCGCCAATGTGGTCCTCGTGTCCGTGCGTTAAAATTATTGCCTTAACTTTGTCCTTGTTGTTGACAAGATAGGTGAAATCGGGTATCACAACGTCAATGCCCGGCAAATCATCGCCCGGAAAGGTTAGCCCCGCATCAACCACAATAATCTCGTCATTATATTCAAAAGCGGTCATGTTTTTTCCAATTTCACCCACTCCGCCCAAGAAGGTGATTTTCAGTTTGTTGTTATTCATTTTTTCTCCTTAAATAAATATTTTAAGTGTCTTTAAACACTCAGTGCATAAAAATAAATTTTATGTAAGCAAAACGCCTATAAAATGAAGGCGGTTTTGTTTATATTGTCAACTTCTTCAAGTTTTTTTGGTGTTAAAATTCTGTTTTCGTTAACATAGAACCTCATGCCCTGACTGATGAAGAATGCAACCATGTTGTAAACGCAAAGCAAAATTGTCATAAGTGGCACAAGCACGGTCATTGTGAACACACCAAAAATCATCACAAAAGCCCAGAAGAGTGCGAAATACAAAACAGTTGTGCCAAGTGTTGTGAGGAAGTGACGCCTAACAGCCTTAAAGCCCTTTTGATATGCCACAAAAACATTTGAATTGAACACCACCATTGCAGGACACCAGCCAAGCACAAGAATTTGCTCGATGGTGAACAAAAGCACAAGCAAAACAAAAGCCACAATAGGCAGCCACGAAACATAGAATTGTGGCGAGTCAATTATGCAAAGCGAATACACGCTAACAAGTGTTATTGCCAAGAAAACAATGTTGTGGAACACTTTCACTGCGGCAAAACAAGTGGAGTTTTTAAGAGTTTTAATCATCGTTCCACAAAAACCAACTTCACTTTTGCTTGTCATGAAGTAATACAGCATAGAACAGAAAGTGTATTTTCCAAGGTTAAGCAAAAATGGCATCAAAATGAATATAACAAAAATGCCATAAATGAAAAGCCCAAGATTTGCGGCGGTGACCTCTGTCAGCACGCCAAGAACGCCTTGTGCAATATTGTGCATTCCCTCGCCCAGAGTGCCCCTAAACACGCCAGAAAAAGAGGTTTGAATGTTTGCGGCTTGAAACTCTGTCACAACAATGTCTTTAAAGGCAAAAAAGCAAGGTAAAAGAAGGCAGAAGCACACACCCCAAACAATCAAATAATACAAAAAGAGTTTGAGAGCCTTTGCCCAATTACAACTAAAAAGTTTTAAAGAATAGATAAAACTCATAAATTCCCTTACTTTCTTAATTTAGTTTAGCAAATAATATTTAAAAAAGCAAACAAAAAGAAAGAGAAACAACAAAAATTTTTGTTGATTAAACTTCAATCCTAACAATTTTGTAATTCATCTTTCCGCCAGGAGTTTGAACTGTGACAGTTTCCCCCTTTTGATGCCCAAGCACAGCCTTTCCAACAGGAGAAACATTGCTAATAATTCCATTTCTTGGGTCGCTTTCAGAAGAGCCAGAAATTCTGTATTCCACTTCTTCGTCAAATTCTTCGTCAAAAAGAGTGACCTTGCATCCAACGGACACAACATCATTGTTCAATTTTTTCTTGTCGATAACTTCTGCGTGAAGAAGAATGTTTTCCATTTCAGCAATCTCTGCCTCAACTTGTGCTTGTTCGTCTTTTGCTGCATCATATTCACTGTTTTCCGACAAATCGCCAAACTCTCTGGCAATGCCAATGCGTTTGACAACTTCTGGCCTTCTAACTGTTTTATAATAATTCAACTTCTCTTCAAGTTGTGCTTTTCCTTCAGGTGTTAAATAATGTTTTTCCATAATCTCGCTCCTTATAATTGGTCTGGTTTAAAATTCAAAAAAAATCGCCATGAAACCCCACGACAAATTTGTTTTTCAAATTTAGAACAACACTATTATATTCATAAAAACAAAAAAAGTCAACTAAAATTCAATTTTTTTTAAATTTTCACAATAAAATTTGCAAAAAAGCAGAAAAATAACCTAAAAAGGAGTTTATTATGATAACTTTCATCGCTTTTATCTTAACCATAATTGGCTGCATAAATTGGCTGCTGATTGGCATGCTTCAATATGATTTCATCGCCGGTTTTTTTGGCTTTCAAGCCAGCATATTTTCAAGAATATTTTACATTTTGTTTGGCATTGCCGCCATATATCTTCTTTTAAGAGTTATTATCAACAAAGGCACTTTTAAGGTGTTTGAACGCAAAAAGAAAAAGGAAAAGAAAGCCGAGGCCGCAGCGCCCGCCCCACAACCCGCCTATGCCACCGCCCATTCCTCTCGTGAAGATTTTCCTTCGCAGCAAAGGGAAGAAGAAAATCAAACCACGCTCTTTGACGAACACATGAAAAATTGAAAATTTTGCAATTCATTTGACTTTTTTCCTCTCAAATTGTATATTATTCTGTGAATAAACAACAGGAGGCAATTTATGGTCACACTTGTGATTTTGGACGGCTTTGGCGAGAAAAAAGAAAAATTTGGAAACGCAATAAAAAGTCAAGGAACGCCAAACCTTGATAAATTAAAAAAGGCATATCCTCACACAACAATAGCAGCCAGCGGAAAAGCAGTTGGCTTGCCAGAAGGCGTGATGGGAAACAGCGAAGTTGGACACCTCACGCTTGGCGCGGGCAGAGTTATTTTGCAGGATTTGCAACTTATAAACAATGAAATTGAAACAGGAAAGTTTTTTAAAAATCCTGCTCTGATAAAGGCTCTCACGCATGCAGAAAAAAATCATTCAAACTTGCACCTTATGGGCTTGCTTTCAAATGGTGATGTTCACTCGGAGATAAATCACCTTTTTGCAATTCTCGACTTTGCAAAGAATTTCAAAATCAAAAACATATACATTCATGTTTTCACCGATGGCCGTGACACAGGTGTTCACGAAGGCAAAAAGTTCATTGAAATGACGGAAGAAAAAATCAAAGGCACAAATGCCAAAATTGGAACAATCATGGGCAGAGTGCAAATCATGGACAGAGAAAACCGTTATGACCGCGTTGAAAAGGGCTATCGCGTTTTGTGCTATGGCGAGGCGGAGAAATTTGCAAGTGCAAAAGAGGCAATCGAAAAAAGATATGCAGATGGCGAAACAGACGAATTTATAACCCCTGCTGTGATTGATGAAAACGCAAAAATTGAAGATGGCGACAGTTTGCTGTTCTACAATTTCCGAACTGACCGCGCAAGAGAAATTTCTTTTGCTTTTGCGCTTAAAGATTTCAAAGAGTTCAAAACAAAACCTCTCAAAAACTTCCTCTACACCACAATGACCCAAT
>CANRFP010000017.1 GCA_947629895.1 uncultured Clostridia bacterium
ACAAACACAAGCGCTCCAAAGAGGCAGGAGAGCAAAACGGAGCAGGCCACAAGCCTCAAATTGAAGGCGAATCTAAACGTTTTCCACTTTTTCCCCATGGCGAAAAGTGCCACATAAAGCACCAAAATAATGGCAAGTTTAAGAAGCAAATTCATGTCATAAGGGCCGATAGGCAAAAGTGCATAAATTAAAAACAACAACGCAAAAATTGCCGCTGTCCAATCTAATTTTCCTTTGTCTTTTATAAAATAAATTAAATAAAATTTAATTGCATAAACTCCAATCGCGCAAAAGAAAATTATCAAACTTACAAAAGGATAAAGAAAAGAGAAAGGCAGGCAAAACAGCAAGTAGGAAAGCCCATTTTCCAAATTGTCAAAAAGAGCAATTAAAGCAAGGAAAATAAATGCAGGATAAGAAACCCACGAAGCAAAGCAATTTCCAAGAAACAGCGCAAGCAAAATCATAAGATTTAAAACAAATCTTTTTTCAAAACACCATGCAACAAATTTGTTATTCTTTAGTTTTTCAAGCGAAAATTTGCCAGCCGGTTTGTCTATGTCACTTTTTATAATATCCACTTCTTTCATATGTTCACCAATATTTATTATACAATTAAAACGCCACTCGGTCAACTGTTTGCAAAAATCTTTTAAAAAGCCAGCAAATTCAATATTTGTTTGACAAAACAAAAACAAATCGTTTATATTAAAAAAAGGAGAAATTTTTTGCTTCGTAGTTTGAGGCCTATTTCAAAGGCGACTTGTGGTTAAAAAATGCTCAACATGCCAATCAAATGGCAAAATATTTGGAGCAAGAATTAAAAAAATAGGGTTTGAAATTGTTTATCCCGTTGAAAGCAATATGGTTTTTACGAAAATTGAATATCCGCTATTTAAAGCCCTTACAAAAAATTACATACTAAGTTATTCAAACAAGGTTAAAAAATTTGTTCGTCTTATGACAAATTTTAAAACGACGCGTGAAGAAGTTGACAGTTTTATTAAGGCAATCAAAACGTTGAAAAAGGAAAACGATTAAAAAACATTTGCACCGTTTAAAATAAAATAGTTTCTTTCATTTCAATTCCAAGTTTGTTTTGTATGTCAACGCCATGATAGTCACTTCCGCCACTTATTAAAAATTTGTTCTGTTTTGCAAATTTCAGCAAAGCATCTGTTTGGTTTTGTGTTGCCGATGGATGAAAACACTCTATTCCGTCAAGATTAATTGCTTCATTAAGAAATGAAACTTTACAGAATACTAAATCCTTATAGAATTTTGAAAGCCGCAATTGTGCCAGTGCTTTGGTTTGCCCCTTTTGCGTTAGGTCTTGGCACAAGCATTGGATTCAGTGTATATCATGGTATGCAAGCAAAGCAAATTGCTGACGATTTCAAAGAATCCGCAGTTTTTGAAGAAATAAAGGAAGAAGAAATAGAGAAGTTGTCAAATCTTGAAATCGCATACAATGAGGCCAAAGAAAAACACCAAGCAGGCCAAGTGTCAGACAAAGATTTTCTTGTAGCACAAACACAATTCAATGACCAAAAAACCTATGTGGAATCTGACGAGCTAGTTCATGGTGCGATGAAAATGACAGGACAATGGGAAGGTTATTGCAAAAATTGTAATGCCACGTATGCATGGTCAACATTAGGTCTTTCCGTTTCAGGATTGGCTGGCTCCATTTATGCTATTTATTATCCAGATATGAATTGGGTATATTATATGAAGGAAACCTTTGACGAAAAAGCAGATGATTGGAATGAAGCACATGAAAAAAGGCATTCAAAAAATCATCAAAATAGATATTCACAAAGAACAAGAGAGTTTGGCGATTGACAAACTCTTTTTTGTGGTTTTACACCTTTCACAATTTGAGATTTTTAATAAAAGACTGCCCGTCTGAAATAAAAATTTCTGAGCTGTGAGAGGTTTTTTTGTATGGTTTTAGATGTAAAATCCTTTCCGCAATTTCTCTGCCCGCATCTGTTGAACAATCCGCCATAACTTCTTTGATTTTTACATTGGAATTTGTTAGTTTTTTCAATGCGCTTCGACATTTCAGGAAAAGCTTTGTTGCGGTTTTTATATTTCTATGGCCCTTTTCAACAGCAATCGAGGCAAAATACAAATATGACATATACTTTTCTTTGTTTGTTTCAAGGTCTGTCATCTTTGTTTGAGATTCGTTCATTTCGTTATTCTTAATTTTGTCAAAAACTTCTTTTTTTAAAGACAAGAAATTGATATACGCCACAATCACGCCATGTTCTTTAAGTGCAACAATGGTGTTTTTGTCTTTTAAATACCACTTGTATGCTTCTTTTGCCGGCGTTATGTTTTCGTCTGGGAAGTATTGGTGGTCAATCTTTTCCATTTCAACAAAATCTTCAAATGTTAATTCTTCCATATTTTATATTATAACACATTTGAAAGGATTTTGCGAATTTATTACGAATTTTTATTTTGATTTGCGAAATGTATTTTTTATGCTATAATAATTTTGATTAAACGAGGTGAGGTTGTGAATTTGAAATTTGTTGAAATAACCAAAGAAAACTTACTTCTGGCAAGTCTTATTCAGTTCAAAATTTTTTATTTGGCAAGTTGCTTTGATGACTATGAATATTGTGCTTTGCATGATACGGGCAACAGAAAATACTTTTTGGTGTATGCAGATGAAAAACCAATAGGAGTAACGGGGATGTCCCCAGATGATAAAGAAAAAGGGATGTGCTGGGTAACTTGGTTTGGACTATTGCCAAGGCAGCGCGGCAAAGGATATGGCCGAAGCACACTTGAACAAACTATAAACATGATAAAGAACAAAGGCTACAAAACCGCTCGTCTTTACACAAGCCGAATATGGAATGTTGATGCACAATTTTTATACAAAAAAGTAATGGAGTTGGAAGAGCCTTACAACCAAGAAGGCGAGGATTTTTCACATTATGTTGTTTTCAGCAAATCTTTGACGGACAAGCCTGTTTTGCCAATAGGAAACAGAAATTTGCACATCCAACATTCTGAAAAAGAGGACAACCTTTCAATTAAGCACTTAAAAACATACATCCAAAAACATATCATAAAACTTAACAATGAAAAGGATTTTGCTTTGTTTAAATATTTGCGTTCAAAAATTATGTCACACGATTTTCCTTTATATGAAATTAAACCACAACGTTTGATGTTTTCTATGTTTAAACAACGAAAATATGATGCATATGTTTTAAAAGAAAACGATGAAATTTTGGCATACGCAATTTTATACAACAGCAAAAACGGATATTCTATGCTTGACTATTTTGCTGTTAAACAAGATATGCGCGAAATTGGGCTTGGAAGTCTTTTCTTGGAACAAATTTTAAAGAACTATAAAAATGTTGTTATCGAATTAGATCCATTTGATATTAAAGATGAAAAGAGCATAAACACAAGACGTTTTAAATTTTATGAAAAATTTTCTTTTAGGTTAACTAATCTAAATGTTGTGTTACATAAAAAATATGAATACGCTCTTGCGGCGCTAACTGAAAATAACAAACAAGAACCAAATTTAAGAAGTAAAATTGAACAGTTATATCACGAAGCGTTCAAGCCAAATCAATTTGAAATTAAGTGATTTTAATCATTTATTCGTCTTTATTCAAATTCTTTATAAGCAACAATAAAAT
The DNA here is from genome assembly GCA_947629895.1 of uncultured Clostridia bacterium. The sequence continues at coordinate 3,681 of CANRFP010000017.1, forward strand.
TTATGCGTTTTCTTTATATAGGGAGGGGAATAAAAAAAAGACCGCTTGGGTCTTTTTTGTTGTTTATTTTTGAACGCTTTGTTTAAATTCTTATGAATATTCTTAGGAAAATCGAAATTATTAAAAGCATCCAGCCAACAGCCATTGCAATAGCGGCAGTAGGTGTCCATCTGCCCGCTTTTTTGTTTTTAAACCATCTGGCAATACCTTCCAAAAGAAGTAACGCACCCCACAACATCTCCAAAGTCGCGAACATTGTCGTCAAGAAGCGTCCGGTTACTCCGGAAATCACACAGCCAATAACAAAACCTATAATTGGAACAATGCCGGCAACTGCGCAAATAAGTTCTTTTTCTTCTTCTTTGTTAATTTTTTCTCTTTCTTCTGTTCCTTTGTTGTCAGTGTGAGAGATAACCCACTTCTTAACTCCAATTGTGAACCAGAAGCTGTAAATTCCAAGCGTGATTATGGTGAGGAACGTCCACAGCAAATATCTTCCATATAATTGCAATCCGCCACCGTCAAAGTTGAGTCTTTGTCCGTCAATCACTTGATGTGAACAAGTCCAGCGTTGTTTGAAACAAATGCTCCAAAGTGATGCAATAAACAATGTTTCAATTACCACAAGTCCTGAAAGCAATTTCACGCCCAAAAGTTGATACCAACGACCGTCAAAGTAGGAATTGCGTTGTTCTTCTGGTGTGTCAACATAGTGAAGGTGTTTTGTGCGCCATTTTGAAACACCAATAGACATAAACACAACATAGTAAACGCCAAGTGTTACAACTGACAGCAACCACCACAGCATATATCTTCCCCAGAATTGGAATCCGTTTCCGTCAAATTCAAGCTGTCTGCCATTTATGTAAGTGTGTTTTGCCATCCATTTTTCTTTCCATGTGACCATAAATGGATACAAAATTCCAAGCGTGATAAGTGTGACAAACTTTGCTGCAAGATTTATAAAGAAGTTTGCAAAGGCGCCGCCGGTGAACTTGCTTTTTGTCACTGGTTGAGCCGCTTGAACAGTTTGAGGCGCTTCTTCTGTTTTGGAAACTTCGTTTTGAGGCGCTTCTTCATTTTGAGTTGTCTCTTTCGTTTGAGCTGTCTCTTTCGTTTGAGTTGTCTCTTTCGTTTGAGTTGTCTCTTCTGTTTGAGTTGTCTCTTCTGTTTGAGCTGTCTCTTCTGTTTGAGCTGCTTCTTCTTCAATCACTTCATCAGCTTGCTGTTGATTTGCTCTTTTTTTCATATTTCCTCCTATTACAATATTCATTGTAAAGGACTTGTGACAAAAATGTCAACCAATTTAACAGAAAATTTAAAAAAAACAAAAAACATTATCTAACAAAAGATGATTGTTAGTTTTGAGTTGTCGATTTACATCTTGACAATTAAAGATAAGTGTTATATAATTTAAATAAACTCAGGGGGCTACAATGGAATATTTTGTTAAATTTTATGAATATGAACAATCGACTCAAAAAGAAGAACTGGTTTATGGATGTGCTTTAATTTCGGACAAAATTTATGACATAGTTTTTCCTAATAAGCGAATTTGCAAGTTCACAATTTCAAGTTTTGCCCTCGATGGCAATCTTTTAGATGAAAAAACTTATTTTGTCGGCACCGTAATGTCTGCAGAAACGTTTGCAACGCTGAATTCTTTCGATAACATCGAATATCTTTCTCGAATTAGCAATTATAAATCGCAAAATGTAATTGCTGTGGTTGACAATCCGCCGTACTATCTGCTAAAAAGCGAAGAAGAAAAAAGCCGAGCCATCCCAGCAAATAGATTAAAATATCTTGAAGATGTCGAAATGCTTTTTTCAAAAAAGATGCCGTGCATAGATGGTCTGCCAAAAAATCCTATCGAAGTTTTACATTTAGCCGCTTATTGTTTCAGCATAACCAACACAGATAATAAGGAAAGCGCCTTTTCTATTCTAAAAAGTTTTTTTGAAAACACAGAGCATCCACAAGAAAAATATGCCTATTTATCTAAATTTTATGTTCCACTTTATTACGATTTAAAAGAAATGGTTAAAGAAAATCCTGATGACGAATTAGCAAAAAAAATGTTGTTGCAGATTAAGACAATAAAAAATGGGTTGGAAAAATTTGAAACGCAATATGACAAGTTAATAGATTGTGAAATAAATTACAGAAAAAGCCTTTGCGAATATGCGGAGAAAACCAATGAAGAGAGAATCGCCTTGCTTCCGCATTACCAAGAAATAGAGAAAAATAGGAACAATTTTTTGAAAACCATGTCTCAAAAAGCAAATTTTGTAGAAAATTTAAAAGCAAGGAATGAATTAAAAAAATTAACCCTTACATTAGACGGGAAAAACCCTTATTGTGACGAAGAAATTTGTGCAATTAGCAGCATAATGCGTGGTAGTGGAAAAGCCGAGTCTTTGGAATGGTTATGAGACCCTAAAAAGTTTGACTTTGCGACAGGACTTTGTTTTTAAAAATTTGTTTGCTTACGCGACCGCCCATTGTCATGGGCTTGCTATCACGCCGGGGCGGGCAAACGCAACACTGTTGCCTTTGCTTTTCTGCTCGTTCGAGTCCAACAAACAGTTTTTCAAATTTGGTGCTCCCGTCAGGACTCGAACCCGAACAAATGGTTCCGAAGACCATTGTGCTATCCATTACACCACGAGAGCATTTTTGTTTGCAACCCTATTATATCACATCTTTTTTGATTTTTTAAAGCATTTTTATAAAAAGTTTGCTCTTTGCTTGCTTTTTTTTTGCGTTTTGTTTAAAATAATTTTAGTTGGGAGCGGTTTATGAGCGATAAATCTAAAAAGTCCTCTAAAAAAGGCTTGATTATTTGTTTAATTATTTTCACCATTTTGGGCTATGCGGGTGGCGTTGCTATATACTATTTTATGCACACCGCTGAGGGCGTTCAAATTGTTGAATGTTTAACGAAGGATTATGCTTTTGTTGGGGCTGGTGCGGGGCTTATTCTTGGCATATTGGGATATGCATTCACAAGGCCCAAAAAGATGAGAACTGCAACAAATCCAAAAACAACGGGAAAAACATCAGATGGCACAGAAATGGATTTGGCATACAATTCAGAATGGCTTCATCCAAACGACATTAAAAACAAATTTGGGCTTATCACAACAACATGGTCGCAACTTCCATCCCTTAAAAACACGGGGGTTGTTTTCAGAAACACCATTGAGGGCAGCAAATATCAAATTGCCATGAAGGATGAATATCACTGCCTTATAATAGGAACAACGGCATCTGGTAAAACATCTTTGGTGCTTGTGCCAAGCATAAGAATTTATGCTCACTCTGGCGAAAAGCCATGCATGGTTATTTCCGACCCTAAGGGCGAACTTTACACAATGACAAGCAAAATTTGTGAGGATGAGGGCTATCGCGTTATGACGCTAGACCTCCGTGACCCATTCTCTTCCACGAGATGGAACCCTATGGACCACGCTTTTGATTTGTATCACAAAGGGAAAAACTGCTCCAAAAACATCAAAAAGTGCGTTGACGGAACAAGACCAAAACAGGCGGGTTATCAAGAAATTCCCGGCGAAACTTATGGAAAAGAGTGGTTTGGTTTTGAGGGCGTGGCATATCCTAATGAGGACCAACTTCGCGTTGCGGTTAAGAGTGCTGAGCAAGTTTATTGCGATTTAGCGCAAAACGAACTTCGTGAAATTTGCAACACAATCGCTCCAAAATCGCCAAAGGCATCCGACCCAACTTGGGAAGAGGGCGCGCAGGACTATTTGTATGGCGTTTCACTTGCCATGCTTGAAGATAGTTTAAATCCAGAACTTGGAATGACGAGAGAAAAGTTTAATTTCTACAACTTATATAAAATTGCAACTTATCGAGACCCAGATGCGGAAGCGCCTTTTGAAACGGTTAGAAAATATTTGTTGCAGGGGCGTGATGAAGCAACGTCAAATGTTCCAAATTTGACTTCTGCCGTTATCAACAACGCGCCAAACACAACAAAATCTTATATCGGCGTTTTGAATGGTAAAATTTCATTCATGAACGACATTGGTATTTCTTATTTAACCTCGCAAAGCGACATTAATTTTGACGATTTCACAAGCAAGCCAACAGTGTTCTATTTGATTATTCCAGATGACCGTGAAGAGCGTCACAATTTGGCAATTTTGTGTTTGTCGCAACTATATAAAAGGCTTGTTGACAAGGCCAACAGTTATCACAGCAAAAAACTGCCACAACACGTATACTTCATTTTGGAAGAGTTTGGTAACTTGCCACCAATTCCAAAGTTCGACAGCATGATAACCGTTTCTCGTGGACGTAACATTTTGTATGAAATGGCAGTTCAGTCATACACACAGCTTGAAACAAAATATGGGCAAGATGCCGCCAAAACCATTCGCGGAAACTGCAACGCCCAAATTTATATTGGAACAGATGACCAGCCAACGCAAGATGCATTCTCAAAAATGTGCGGTGAAGTTCAACTTATTCATGAGGAAACAAACGTTTCAAAAAACACAAGGAACACAGACGACATCAACAAAACAACCAATGTTCAAAGAACAACAAGAGCGCTTATCACACCTTACGAGCTTGGACAACTTGAATTTGGTGAAGTTATTGTTAAATTGTTCCGTTACAACCCAATGCGTTTGAGATTAACTCGTTGGGACCAAGTGCCATTCTTCTACAAAAAAGACGCTGTGAGACAAGTTGGAATTATGAAGAGTTTGGACACGCAAAAAGTTTATTATGACATTAAAATGAGAAACAGCAAGGTGATTAAGAACACAAGCCCATTTGACTTCTAGGCGAAAACTGCGCTGAGGGCTCGTTTTGTCGCAAGCGACAAAAGCATCGCTTTGAGGCTTGTTTTCGCCTCCCTTTGCGCCGAATGAAAACCGCGCTACGCTGGCGGTTTTGCGCAATCGCTCTTGCGAAGTGGGGCGCTGGGACTTGCGAAAGAGAAACCTTCGAAGGCAAATGGATGAACTCCTTCAGTAAGTTTTGGATGACAGTAAAAAGCGAGATGGCAATAAGACAATTTAGAAAATAGCAGAAATGCTATTTTTTCTTATATCATAATAATTGATTTTCTTTTGCCTACTTTTCTTTTTTCCAAAAGAAAAGTGGGCAAAAAGGAATATAGATTCATATAAAAACATATGGAAAAGTTTTATGATGATGAAATGTTGCCAGATGATTTCGAACAAATCGCGAAAGCCTATTCAAAATCTTTAAAGGACAGAGGTTTTGTTTTTGTGAGATTGCACGAGGAAGAGTTTAATTTGCTTTTGGATGAAATTTTTGTGATTTTGGCAAAGATGAAAGCAAGTTTAATAAAAATGGAAAAAGTGCTTGATTCCAAAAAACTGCAAGAAATTCTTGAAAAAAGTGAAAAAAACTTATCAAAAACGTTTAATTGTTCAAAAAAATATCAATTTGAGTGCTTGGAAGAGCCAAACAAAGCGTTCTTAGGGCTTGTTTCTCTTGAAAATTTGCTGTTATTAAAACTTTTGCTTTTGGCAGTTAAAAGTGAAAAACTTGAAGTTTGCAATGACATTTCCACGTCCATCGCCAGCGTGTTTGCCGAAAGTTTTTCATCTAATTTTAAAATAAAATAATTTACTTGTCGGCAAGATTTTCCTCAATCCAAGCCATTATCAAATCCACAACAAAATCAATTTCCTCTTGTGAAAGCGGTTTGTTTTTTTTAATTTTCCACCACTTGCAGAGGCAATTTCTGCAACAAGTTGCTGTGGCGTGCTGAGCAACAAAAACAGGATGTCCGCGCATTGGCGTTTGTTTTCCGTCATTGTGCGGCTCTTTTGGGGCGAGACGAGTTTTGATAAAATCTTCGGCGTGCGAACGAATTACATCCAATCCCTTTGTTTTGATGTAATTTTTATCTTTTTCTGTTAATTTAAACTTGGCGCGGAAATCCGATTTTTTCAATTTTTCAAGATAGTAATTCATATGACTTATTTTAGCATATTTGCAAATTGTTGACAAGCAAGAGAGATAAAAGTTATAATGAAAAAAGAGGTGAATATGCAAGAAAAAATTGTGTTGGCTTCAAACAACAGCCATAAAATTGCAGAGTTTAAAAAGATGTTTCCAAACCAAAATATTTTGCCGATGAGTGAAGTTGGCTTCACAGAAGAGATTGAGGAAAACGGAACAACATTTTTGGAAAATTCGCTTATCAAAGCGCGCGCCGTGGCAGAATTTTTAAAGAAACAAGGAATTGTTGCTTCGGTTGTTGCTGATGACAGCGGTTTGTGTGTTGATGCCCTTGACGGAAGGCCGGGCGTTTACAGTGCCAGATATGCAAAAGAACACGATGACAAAGCAAACAGAAAAAAGTTGTTGCAGGAAATGAAGGGCAAGAAAAATCGTTCTGCCCATTATGTTTGTGTTATTGTTAAACTTTTCCCAGACGGAAGGTGTGTTCACGTGGAAGGAAAAACTTATGGGCGCATTCTTGAAAAAGAATTGGGCGAAAATGGTTTTGGCTTTGACCCACTATTTTATTCCAACGATTTAAAGAAAACTTTTGCTCAAGCAACAAGTGATGAAAAGAACAGTGTTTCTCATCGAGGAAGGGCGATTGAAGCCTTGAAAAATTTAAAAGAAAAATAATTAAAAATTAACAAAAAAACAAGAAAAACCTAAAAAATGCAAAAAAAACGAGATTTTTTGTGTTTTTTTTGTTGTTTTTCAAAATTTTATGTTGACAAACCAACTTTGTGTGCTAAAATTTATTTAGAGGGTTGGATATGGAAATTAAAAGAAATGTTTTGGTTTTGATTGTGGTTGACAACAAAGTTTTGTTGTGTAAAAGAAAAGACGGGCAATATTGGGGCGGCTTGCTTGCAGATATTTCATTTTACAATTCGCCAGATATGGTTCGGGATACGCAAAAATATATACAAGAAAAATTTGGGATATTGCCAAAAGAACTAACAGAAAGAGGACTTGTCACCAAAAAGATTTTTGATGGCGAAAAAGAACCAAATTGCGAGATTTCGCAAGTTTTTGTGGCGGAAAATTTTGCGGGGCAACCAAAAAATGATGAATATGAATTTGAATGGGTTGGCAATTATAAGCTTATGACAAAATCGCTTGAAGGCGGCGATTATTATTGGCTTGGGCCAGTTGTTCGCGGCACAAACATGCGCGTGTGGATGAGCTATGATAAATCAAACAATCTTTTAACTTATAATAGCGAGCCGCCAGTCATTGATTTTTCGCTTAAAGACGTCGGCAAAAACTGATTTTGGTTTATTTTTGAATTTGTTTTGTAAGATTTTATTTTTGTGTTAAAATAAAAACAAGGGAGAGCGGATGAAAAAATTTTTTGCACTCATCTTGTTTGCTTGTATGGCACTGTTTTCTGGGGTCATACTTTCTTCTTGTGGTGAAAACAATGGCCAAAGAACTGTTGTTATATCAGACAACAGTGGGCTGTGTGATATTAGAGTGAAAAGTATAAAAAACGGCTTGGAATCAGACCTTTATGGCAGCAGGGGAGTGTTCACTGTTGCCAATCATTCAAATTTGAAAGTGGAAATCAGTGCGGGCGATTTTGGCGTGGACTTTTCTGAGCTTGAAGTGGTTGTTAACGGAAAAACTTTGAAGGAAGGCGTTGATTTATTTGACACCAACAGACAGCATAACAAATACAGCCCTATTCCAGAAGTTGGCAATTTGTATTATGGATACTTTTCAATCCCTTACATAGAAAACGATGTTACAGTAAGATTGTTGAACGTGAAAAAAGTTGTAACCACGTTTGCCTTTGAGGCTGCAGACTATGAAAATTTAGAGCAATGTGAAACGAAACTGCAACAAACACAAATCGATGTTTCGGCAACGGAAGAAAGGGAATTTGTTTCGTTGTATGATTTTGTAACGGGAGGAAACAACACTCTCACAAGAGAATTTGATTTGGAGGCAGAGCCAGAATTTAACACTTACAGAACTTTCCACTTGAAGTTTGATGGAATTGCGCCATTTGCTTTCAACTATGGCTGTCCTTTCACCTTGGTGAGCGGCGAGGAAGAGATTGAACTTAATTTAAACGACAACTTTTTAAAGCGCGGCGATGAATATATTTTGGACTTAGGCTCAAAGAATGTTGGGGAGAAGGCAGCTTACACAGTTAAAGTTGATTTTTCCAAAGTTGATTATAAAGTGTTTGATATAAATCTGCCACAAGACAATCAAACCTTTACAATCACCTCTTCGGCGAGCACAGTCACAATGGAAAATTCCCATGAATGCATTTTTGATGTAACTAAAAATATGACCGAGCCGGTTGACGGAGTTGTTGTGAATTATGACAACATGCAAATTTTGGCAAACGGAACGCCACTTGTTGAGAAAGAGGGGCATTATGTTTTTCCTGAGGAATTGAAAACTCCAAACCAAGCTGAAAATTCACAAGATTGGTTTGATATATCTGTGACAGGCATAACCTACACAAAAAATGAAGAGGTGTTGGAGCCAATTGTTCTCAAGTCAGATTTCAGCGACAAGGCTTTAACGCAAACATCAATGTTGGCACAATTTTTCGGAGTTGATGCTGATGGGAAGAACCAAAAAGTTTTTGGCGTGAATGAAGAAGGAGCTCCAATTGCACTTGAAGGGCAGGCGTGTGTGCTTTCGTGGGATTATATGTTTGACTTGGACGTAAACAAATATAGAACATATATGGACTTAAAAGATGTTACGATTATGTTGAAAAAGGATGAAGAGCTTGAAGTGCCTTTGTTCAATTTAAAAGACATTTTGCCAGAGGACCTCTCTTCACTTCAAGACAATGTTTTTACAAAAACAATTCAGGCGCCAACAGAACTTGAAACTGTGGAAACAAGAGAATATATTTTAAGGGCAAAATATAACACACAAACTGGCATTTTTGACCATTTTGATTTGCAATTTTCTTGCCATAGTGATGCAAACGAATTTGAATTTGTGGTAACGGAATATGAAAAAAATATTGATGTTTCTTCCCAGATAAACGATGGGCAAATAAATGTAAGATGCGCACTTTTCAATCAAGAGGGAGAAATGATAAGCGAAAATTGGCGTGATTTAACTGATGAAGCAATAACGTTTGCTGTTAAAGCAAATCAAATTGTTGCTTTTGAAGTTACAACGAATCAAAACAATTTCATTAAAGCCTCCGATTTTATTGTTGAGGACGAAATTTTGGGAATGAAATATAGAGACGGAGAAGATTTTGAGGTTGACGGCGGTAAGAGAGGATTTATAATTGAGTTTATTATTTCAAATATATATCTTAATTCAAATGCCCCTCTCGTGCTTATAAGAAAAACGGTGTAGTGCAAAAACAGTGACTAAATTTTGCAGCATTTGCATTCTTACTTTGACCAGAATATTGTTACAAAATTTTCAAAAAAACACAACAAATTGTATGTTGTGTTTTTTTATTATTATTGGTGGAGATGAGCGGGTTCGAACCGCTGACCCTCTGCTTGCAAGTGACTTGTGGTCAAACGCTACAAGTCAATAAAATATGAACAAGTAGGTTTTTTTGACGATAACTTTGACGATAATTTTATTCACCTTTGGTTTTTTCTTTCAACACTTTGTCGCAAAGCATATTTATTGCACTACGAATAAGCCAACTTTTATTTACTCTGTATTTGGCTGCCAAAGTGTTTAGTTTATTTTCATCTTTCTCGCTTATTTTAAATGACATCACCTTCATCATAAAATCCGTCTCCTTATTTATTAAATAATATCTAAAAGTAATATTTCGTAATACTCTGTAATACCAAAAGCCACCGCAAGCGGTGGCTTTAATAATTGGTTAATTTATTTCCATTCCAAACTATAAGTATTGATAAATTTTCACTAAATTGAATATATGATATTTAAGATTTTATATATATCATCATAGTTTAGTTGCTTTACTGTTTTGTGAAAATTTATCTCATAAACTTTTTTCTAAGGCAAAAATTTTTCCATTATAATTATGCTAAAACACAAATTCGCATACACCGTTCGGCATATACAAATTTGTGTTTTTTAGCATATTTAAAGAAGATAATTTTTGCCTTAGCAAACAAAACTAAAAGATAAATTTTCAATAAACTGCATACAACAAACCTAATCAACTTCATTTAAAAAATCACCAACATCAAAATCTTCAGTTAAAATTTTCTTAGAAACAAAATAATCTTTAAATTTAATAAGGTATTCCAATTTATAACGCCCATTATTATTTAGAATATTCCAAAGAGTCGATTTTGAAACATTCAAAACTTTACAAACATCTCTAAAATAAATTGTATTTTTAATACAAAGTTTTTTAATATACAACATCACTAATCAACCTCAACAAGTTTTAAAAAAGGATAATTTGAAAAAAAACGAACTCTTAATTTTTGAATTTCATAAAATGTTAAATTTAATTTTTTAACTTTATGATAAATCACTTTATCCAAATATTCAACAGACTTGTCTATACAATCTGCAAACTTTTTTAAATCTTTTTCTTCTCTCAGGAGTTTATAAATCTTAAAATCGTTTAAATAACTATCATAAGATAAAACCCCTCTTTGCCTAAGCAAAGATTTCTTACAATATGCAATTTGCTTTTCAGATTTTGAGCCCTTCAATACATCTAAATTTTCTAAATAACCACAATTTAAAAGATAATTAGCAAAATCTTCGCGAAAAGACTTAATCACACTAGAAATTGTTCTAATGCCTATTTGTAAATTTCTTGAAACTTCATTTTGATTTTGGTATTTTAAATAAACTAAAATTATTTTTCTTTCCAATAAGTTATATGTTTGTAAAAATTGAAATAAAAGATTTTTCAGGTTTTCACATTCAACATCATCTGGGAAATCACAATATAAAAAAGGCAAAAAGTTCTCTTCCTCAGAAAAAACTTGAAAATCAACCTCATTAGAGTTTTTGTTTTTATAATTAGCAATTCCATTCAAACACTTTTTTATTAAAATATTAAAATCTGCTTTTTTTTCACCAGTTAAATCAAAAGTGTTGCCTATATTTTCTAGAACATAATCAATTCCAACATCAATAAGTTCATTTTTATTACTAGCATATTTATGATATGTGTTCACTGCAAACCAAGAAGCATTAAACAAACTTTTATAAAACTCTTCATTTTTTAATATTTCTTTGTTCAAGTAACCCCTCCATTTTTATCTTTTTAATTAGTATTTTAAGTGGGCGGATTTCTTCTTGTATTCTCTTAATCTCGTCTTCTGCAAATATTCTTTTGGTGTAGAATGTTGGCAGCCTATAATGCCAGCACTGTATGTCCTCATTCCAAAACAAGCCATCTTCTCTTTCAAGAATGTATGTAACAAAAGACTTTTCTTGTTTCGTTAAAACTTTTTGCTCTCCTTTTTGTAAATAATAACCGTCTATATATCTTTGTTCTTTATTCATTTTTCAATTCTCCTTACAATTCATCTTCGATTAGAAGTCTTTTCATTTAAACTTATAAAAAGTTTTCTTACTTCCTCTTGGCTTAAAATTATTTTAACAAAAGGACAATTCGCAATTTTTTCTGCTTGCTTTGCAAAAGCGTTAACAAGTTCATTTATTAAAATTGTCCACTGTTTTCTTCTTTCTTGGCTCTTCACCCGATTTGGTAGGTTACAATAAAATGACGATAAGTCCTCAAATGCTTTATCAATTTCTTTATCCTCAGTGGTCTTTACTGTTCCAATATAGGTTTTTATAAAACTGTATTTTTCTTTCATACATTTCTCCTTTTAAAATCAACAATATTTTTTTTATCTTTATCTATTGTTGTGTAGCACTTGTCTTGTTCAATAACAAATAATTGTTTAGACATTTCGTTTTTGGCATTTACATAATCTTCAATAAGTTGAAGTTCTTTTTTAATACTTTCAATTTTTTCTAGAAGATAATTATCCATATTTCACCTCATAGTTTTGTTGCCAAGTTGTATCTTCGATTTGGACCTTTCATTTCAAAAATTCGTGTTGACAACTCGTAAATCCTTTCAACTATTCCTTTATCAAAAGCGAAGTTCTTTACCATTTCCTCTAACGAATAATTACTAGAGAATATTGTAGGGAGCATATTGTTGTAGCGGTTATTCAAAATTTCAAAAATTTTTTCCTCTAACCACAAATTTTCCTTATCACTTTTCAATTTTTTATAACTTTCTTTCCCAAAATCGTCTATGAATAAGAAACCGACTTTTGAATATTTTTCTATTACATTTCCTTCACATTGCTCTTTTATGTAAGTGGACTTTATATCCTCAGCAATATTTAAAAAATTTGTAAACGCACAAGTTTGAAGATGCTCAGTAAGATAATTACACAAGCAGGCCAAAAGGTGCGTTTTCCCCACGCCATTTTTGCCATACACATAAAACCCATAACCATTTTTAAGCATTTCATCATACTTTGCTGCATACCTCTGTGTGCTTTGGTAGATTTCAAAGTTTTGGTTATCTATCTGCGTATTTTCAAATGTTGCATTCCTATATCTTTTGCCTAAAAGGCTTGTTAGTTTTAATTGTTCAATTTTTATGTCTTGTTGCCTTTTAGTAAATTCTTCCTGTTCTCTTTTTTTTGCTTCCGATTGACATTTACACATACAAAAATATATTTGTTTATTGTTTGGATTGATTGTGTAGCGCAACTCGCCACATTTATTACAAACTGGCAAGCCATTTTCGTCTGCGTGTTCATCTTCTTTTAACTCATATTTCTCCATTTTTCACCCCTTTGGCTTTGATAATAAATCAAGTTCTTCATCAGTGTAGGTTTGCCCTAACCGACACCTACCTGACTTACTTTCTTCTGCACCTGCAAATTTTTTATATTTGCCCGAAATTATTTTGTCTGCGTTTTCCAAATACCATTTTAAATCAAAATCTTTATTCTTTTCTGCATTCATTAAAAATTGTGGGCTTTCTTTTACTGCTTGAATTAACTTCACAAAATCGATTTTTTTATAGTTTGAAATGTCGCAATCAATTTTTTTATTTGGGCAAACTTTTTTAAATTCATTTAGGAAGGTTTGTTGTTCTTGTGTTAAATCGTCTTGTTTAGCCATATCATTTTGCTCGCTTTGTTCTGCTGGTTTCTTTGCTCGCCCTTTAATGTTTACTTCTTCTGCCTCGTTTGGCGGTTTTTCCTTGTCTTTTTCTCGCTCTTTGCGTTTTTCATAATCTCTTTTGTTTCTTTGTCGCTTTTTCTCATACATTTCCTCGTTTATATCTACATCCTCTTTAAGAATAAGAAAAAACCTTTTTAAATCTCTTGGGAAGTTTGTCGGCTCTTCTTTCGTTAATATATAGCGAAACAACGCTTTCCATACCTTTCCTGCCTCTTCATCGGTCAAGTCTTCTACTAACGAATGATGTCTTTTAAAAATTAAAAGTGCTGGTGCTCCTTCCATAATAACTCCTTTTTAACTTTTCCTAAATTTTAGGAACTCAACAGAATAATACCACATTTTTTAGGAATTTCAAAACGATTTTGACTAAATTTTGAGAATTTTTTTTATTTTTTGAGAAAATATTGAAAATAGTTCCTATTTTAGGTAAAATTTCGCTAGGAGGTGATGTAAAATGCAATTAAAAATTCTAAGGCAACAGTTGGGAAAAACTCAATTACAAATAGCCGAAGACATCGGGATACCACGCACTATGTATGCAAGATATGAAACCGAAGCAAGTCAGCCTGACATCCAAATCCTTATAAAACTTGCAGACTATTTTCATACAACTGTTGACCACATTCTTGGACATAATGTGCCTTATCTTTTAGACAAAAGCATATTATCAAAGCCCCAAAAAGAAATTGTAGATATGCTACCCGAACTTGATGAAGAATGTTCGCGTCTTGTTTGTGCATATATCAATGGACTTTTAGAAGGGAAAAATGATAGAAACTCAGTTGTGCAAAGATTTAGAAAATGAGAGACGGGCTCTCTTTATCTTTATTTTAATTTAGTTTATTTTAATTTACTTTAATTTACTTTATGTGCTTAAAGTTGCTGAATTTGCTGAATTATGCTTAAAGTCACTTAATCTATTAAAAACCAAAAGGAGAAAACTATGAGATTATATATAAAAATTCTATTATGAAGTCAAAGACATTGTTAAACAACTAAATTCTAAAATGAATGAGTTTGAAGCATTTTTGAAAGGTTATGACGAAGTAAATAAGCCTTTCGATATAATTACCTTTCAAAAAGCACTGTCAAAAAAATCTACTCCCAAAAATGAAAATAAAGGAGTAGAAACATTGAAAAAATATTGTTATAAAAGAAAAGACGCTCGCTGGGAGTATTCTCGCTTGCAGAATGGGCTGCTCTATTATGCCATTGCGAACACTTACAGGGAACTAGTCGAAAAAATACCTTTAATCGTTCCAAGAAAAAAGAACGAAGTAAGAAAAATTAAAACAACAGGAAAATTGACCGTCATTGCTTATTTTGAGTTTTTTTATGATAGTTACATTCAAAATAAAGACCTGGCAAAAAGCACAAAATGCGAATGGCGGACTATGATTGATAACTATATCAAACCAAACTTTTTACGTGTAGAATTAGAAAAATTGACAACAGAGCAAATTCAAAAATTTGTTAATGGTATTAAAAAAGAAACAACTCGTGGAAAAATATATCAAAAAATTAAAAAAGTGCTTTTGAAAGCATTCGTGACAGGAAAAATCAAAAAAGATATTACCGCAGGGCTTGAAAAGCCTAAACAGAAGTTTAAACAAGTTCGTTCACCTATGACACTCGAAGAACAACAACTGTTCTTGTCCGAAGCAAAAAAATCAAAAATCTATGCTTTTTGTATGTTCTCCCTTATTGTAGGAAGTCGAAGAGAAGAAACATTAAAATTTTCTCTAAAAGAAGATTTAAACGAGGTTAAACAAACAATTCACATCAAGGGGACAAAAACTCAAAATGCAGACAGATTTGTAAATGTGACTAAAAATTTTATTGACTTTTTAAAAGCAAATATGACCTCAGATTGTTTTAATATGCACGCAACAACTGCCACAAAAGAAACAAAAAATATATTTAATAAAATAGGTATTCAAAAATCACTTCACGAACTGCGACACACTTGTTCGGCCAATTTGTATTTTTTGGGAGCAAAAGACAAGTATAGGCAACTACAACTTGGCCACGCCTCAATCGTTATGACAAACGATATTTATACAAACATAAAAGAAAACATACCAAAAGCCTCTTTGCGTGAACTTTACGGTGATTTATACCCTTCCTTTGACGATAATTTTGACGATAATTTCTTCACAAAATGAAACACAAAGCAAAATTTCAACAAAAAAGAACACAACATATTGTGTTGTTGTGTTCTTAAAACTACTATTGGTGGAGATGAGCGGGTTCGAACCGCTGACCCTCTGCTTGCAAGGCAGATGCTCTACCAGCTGAGCCACACCCCCATATTGCTATTGCATTTTATCACAAATTAAAATCAATGTCAACAAAAAACTAAAAAAAATTAGAAATAAACTTAAATTTGTTTATTCTTCCAAAATTTATGCATGTTTACATAACGAATACAATGAAAAAAGAAGACTTATGCCTTCTTTTGAAATTTGCCATCTTTTTTGTGAACAATCACGTTTGCATCCTTTGAAGATGAAAGTTGTTTGACCCTTGTCATTGCTTCATCTTTTGTTTGGAAAGATGCAATTGTTCTTCTTGCGCCATCCTTTTTAATTAACCAAGTTCTTGACTCTTTGTCATAGGAAACGCGATATACATCTCTTTTTTCTTCCTTAACAGCAGGCTTTGCAGGCACCTTTTTTTCAGCTTTCTTTGCTGCTGGCTTAGCTTCTGTCTTTTTAGCTGCTGGCTTAGCTTCTGTCTTTTTGGCCGCTTTCGTTTGTTTTGGAGCAGCTTTTGCGGCTGTTTTGGTTTGCTTTGGCGCAGCTTTTGTTGCCTTTTTTTGTGCCGGCTTTTTTACCTCTTTTTTCTCAACAGCTTTTGTTGTTGGCTCTGCATGCTCTTCAGACTTTTGAGCAGGAACTTCTTTTTCTTGCGTTTGAGCTGTGTTTACTTCTTTTTCTTTATTTTTTTTCTTAAAAAACCACATAATAAACCCTCCATAATGTGAAAATATATAAATATGATAAAACATTTTTTTCTTTTTGTAAAATATTTTTAAACAAAAAATTAAAATTTTTATTGCATATTGCAAAAATAATTTTGCTTTATATTTCTTTTGTGATATACTTAAACCAAGTGAGTTTTTGTAATGAAGAAAAATATTATTGAGATACGAGATTTAAAAAAGCATTATGGAAATGTTAAAGCGGTTGATGGAATTTCTTTTGATGTTCAAGAAGGAACGCTTTTTGCTTTTTTGGGATTAAATGGCGCGGGGAAATCAACCACAATCAATATGTTGTGTTCCATTTTAAAGAAAGACAGTGGGAAAATTTATGTTAACGGTTTGGACTTGGACACCAATCCAAATGAAGTGAAGTCCTTGATTGGCGTTGTGTTTCAACATTCAACACTTGACGCCGTTTTGACTGTCAAGGAAAACCTAACTGCAAGAGCGGGCTTTTATGGCTTGGTTGGCAAAGAGTGGAAAGCGCGTTTGGCAGAACTAACCGAACTTTTGGATTTGGAAGAGATATTAAAAAAACCATTTAAGAATTTGAGTGGTGGGCAAAGAAGAAGGGTTGATATTGCACGTGGGCTTATTAACCTGCCAAGAATTTTGGTGTTAGACGAGCCAACAACGGGCTTGGACCCACACACAAGAAAAAAGATTTGGGAACTTATTGATGACCTTCGCATAAAGAGAAAAATGACGG
>CANRFP010000018.1 GCA_947629895.1 uncultured Clostridia bacterium
TAACAAATATACTTGAAGGTTTAGAAAAATTAGATAAAATAATTCCAGGTGTTAATAATGATGAAACATTATTATATGGACCAGAAATAAAATTCTTTAGTAATGAAATTGAAACTGATAATAAGTTTAAGATAAAAGATAAAAATATATATTTTATAGGAGATGGTGCAGGAAAGGCAGGAAATATAGTTTCAGCAGCAGCTACCGGACTTGTTGCAGCAAGAGATATTATTGAAAAAATGTAAAAAATAAAAAACTCGCTTTTATAAAAAACGAGTTTTTTATAATTTTTAAATAAAACAAGCCATTATTTGTAATAATACAGGTATTTGTAATATTATAACAGGATAAATTAAATACTTTTTGTTTGTATCCAAGTTTGATGTAGTAAGTATGAAAATGAAAAGTGCAACAACTGGTATAAAGTATCTTCCTTGTATTCCTAATATAATATAATTTGCAACTTGGAATAATGATGTCCATTGAATATATATTGCAGTTACTATAAGTAAACATGTACCAAATATTATTAATCCTACCCAAGATTTTTTTAAGTTATTTATTTCTAATTTTTTCTTATCATCATTTATAAATAATGAAAGAACAAGACAAATGCTTATAGCATAAGATACAATTGAATATATTGTTGTTTTTGCATGGCACATTAATTCATCTCCAGTACATAGCTGATAAATAAATTGAGAGCCTTTATGTAAAAATGTTGTTATGAGAACTGTACAATAGCCTAAAGGTGTAGTTAAAATATAATGTAGTTGTTCTTTTGAAAGAGAATTTGAGTTAACTAAATTCATACTTCCTATTATTAACCATGAAAGACCAACTATAACACTTGCAATTATTGTAATTATAATAAATCTTAAATAATCTTTTTTACTATCAAAATTGTTTTCTTTTAAAAGTATAAGTAATGTTACAAAAGGTAGATATACTATTTTGCATAAAGCTATCATACAAGCTAGAGCAAATAGTAAAATTTTTTCTTTTTTATTTACATATTCTTTTAAATATACTTTTCTATATATTAAAGCTATAAATAGCATACATACAGCATTAGTAACAGTATCTCCAGAGATACAAATTGCAGAAAAAATATTAACTGGTAGCAAACACAAAATTAAGAGAAAAGTTTTTTTGTTTGGAATAATTTTTATAGCTAAAGCACATAAAGCAACCCAGAAAATATATCCTGTAATTCTTCCACACATTCCAATTACAACTATATTATCACTAAAAATTCTACCTATAGTAACACCAATTACTTGAGGAATATACTGTATTGGAGAATATAATTTTATGTTCCAATATTCACTAATTAAATCTTTTCTTTCTTCTGAATTCATACTAAATGCATCAAATTCATTTATATAGTTTTCATATTTCATTAATATTGAATTCTTATAATCAACTAATTTGGAAAATGCTGGCGGAAATAAGGAATCTTCTTGTAAATGTACATTTGTGTACTTTTGAGAGATTTTAAATACTCTTAAAAAATGAGAAACTTCATCTGTTCCATTTCCAAAAGGTGTTGCTAGGAAATAAAAAATTCCAAGCACAATTGCTAAAATAATAAATTGTTTATGCATTTCTAAATTGAATTTTTTAAATAAAATAAGCATTACATCTATTGAAAGTGCAATAAAAATCATAATTGCAAGAAGTATATTTTTTATAAAATCTGTTGTTTTATAAATATTATTTCTAAAGTAAAAAATTATCATTATTGCAAATAGCCAATAAAAAATTTGACTTAAAATAATTTTAGTTTTAGAGGTTTTACTGGTAGTTTTTTTTGTTTCATTGTTTTCCATATTTTTTCTCCGACAGAATTGTAACACAAATTTTGTTGATGTGTCAACAATTTTTAATGTGTTTTATTTTGGCAATTTTAAAAATGTTCTCATATATTGAAAATGGAGTATTATATGAGAAAAAATAAAAATTTTTGCGCAGTTCCGCCACAGTGCTGTCTGCCAAACACACAATACATAGATAGAATAAACAACATTCAAGGGCCAACCGGAGCCACCGGCCCAACTGGTGCAACGGGAGCAACGGGTGCAACCGGAATGACGGGAGTGCAAGGGCCAATCGGGCCAAGAGGCGAAACGGGCGCAACCGGTCCAATGGGGCCAACAGGGCCTTCTTATGGGCCAACGGGACCAACCGGCGCAACAGGAGCCACTGGGGCAACCGGACCAACCGGAGCCGCTGGGCCACAAGGGCAAATTGGGCAAAGTGAAAGAATTGTGATAAACAAAGTTGAAATGGTGAACGGCGAGCCCGCCCACATTGACGACACGCTTTCAAACAACGTTCACTATTTGGACATTTTCATTCCTATGGGGCCAACCGGACCACAAGGCGAAATGGGTGCAACCGGCGAGCAAGGGCCACAAGGTGACAGAGGCCCACAGGGAGAGCCGGGCATACAAGGCGTTCCTGGTGAAATGGGTCCCGTTGGGCCACAAGGACCACAAGGGTTGCAAGGCGTGAGAGGTGAGCGCGGGCCGGCCGGTCCACAAGGGTTGCCGGGCATACAAGGCACTCCCGGTCAGCAAGGTGAGCAAGGTGAACGCGGTCCTCAAGGACCTCAAGGCGCACAGGGGCCTCGCGGGCCTCAAGGTGCAACCGGGCCTTATCAAATAAAAGCGGCCTATGTGACATCATGGAATGAAAATTACAGCGGTTTTGGGCCTATGGGCTATGAGCTGCAACCAAACGGCCGCGTTCCACTTATGCGAAAGGAAACCGATTATGGCGATTTGATTGAAATTGACACCACAAACAACATAATCACTTTCAACACAACCGGCGCATATCTCATCATATTCACCGCCAACCCCTATGTGGATTGGCAACAAAACTTTGCATATTATAAAGATTTTTCCGCCCTTGCTTTCCGCGAAGTTGGCACAGACAACATTCTTGCCGCCTCAAACAGTTGGAGCACTGACCAGCGCGCAACAACCACAACAGGGCAAGGAGTTTTTGTGGTTTCAGACACAAACGCCCAATATGAACTTGTGAACATGAGCAAAAAAACAGTGTATTTGTTTGCCGCCGATTTGGCACAAACCATATCGCAATCCTACTTCACAAGCGTTTTAACAAGCATTGTGATAATAAAATTGAGCCCATAGAAATAGGCTCTTTTTTAAACTTCATTAAAATCAATTTAATTATGAAACCAAAAATTCTGCAACTTTTGTAATGCACTTGTCAAGCGCGTCAAGATAGCGCCTATTCACCTCTGGCGAATACAAAACCGCCTTTGCTTGAAGGTCAATTAGCTCGCTTGGCTTTAATTGGAGTTGGTCAACAATCCCCTCACAGAGTAAATTGCTTATCACCATCAAAGCGTTGTTTTTGTTTATGTTTCTTTTTTGCATGGCAATTGTGAGAAGTTCTGTGTCGTCAATGATTTGTTCCAGCGCTGCATTTAAGAAAAATTCCAATTTTTCAAGTGCAAACTCGTTTCCGTTTGCGCCCGCCAAAATTTCCCAGCCCAAATAAAAGTTGTAATTTATTGTCAACCTGTCTGGAATGCCCTTGTTGAAAAAGTAGGCCACGCAATCTTGCGCCACGCAATCACCCATATATGCCTTTGTGCAAAGTTCAGCAAAAACCTCGTTGAAAACCTTTTTGTTTTGTGCGCTTTCAAGCACAACTTTTCTCATTTCAACAAATTCGTTATAGGCATCTTTTCGCTTAGTAAACTCGTTATAATCCAATTTTCACCTCTTCTATATGTGAATTATAGCGAAAATTTTCAAAAAACACAAGCAATTAAGTTGTTTTTTGCAACGCATTTGCAACTTTGCTGTTTTTAGAAGAAATATAACAGTCCGCAACCGCAATTTCCACGAGAGGCAATGCCACCAAAATCACATCAAGAACGCCAGCAAGCGTCACGAAAATAATATAAAAGTATGGCGGAACAAACAAGAACACATCAAAAAGCAAAATCAGCAAAAACATCATGGTGACCGCAACGCACACAGTTGCAAGCGCAATCATTTTGTTTAAGAAAATTTGCCACTTATAGCCTTGTGTCATCTCTTTTGAAAGTGCAAGCACTCCCCGCACATCCAATTTTTCGCTTTCAAAAAGAATAATTGGACAAAAAGAATATTGAAGCATAACAATCACGCCCGGCACAAGAAATAAGCACGCAAAAAATATTGTCAAAAACATTCGAATAACAAACACGCAGAAAATTTTTATTGTTTTTTTAAGCGAAACAAAAATTTCTTCAAACTTATAAGGCTTGTCACTTTCAACCTTATAAACAAAACCATAAATGCCAGCCTCAAAATAAATAAAAACCAAAAAGGGCAGCGCCAAACTGACAACAGGTATGAAAGCGGAAACAAAAACGGCAAAAATCATTATGATGTTTGCATACATAATGTCGTTGAGCGGGCGATTGACTTCTGTGAAAAGCCCATTTTGTTTTGCAAAAACTTCAAAAAATTTATTGTTTTCAAAATCAAGTTTTTCATAATTTTTATTCTCAAAATTGGTTTTTTCTTGATTTTTTTCGATTTTTTTCACATTTTTTCGTGTTTTTTGCGTATTTTTTGACGATTTTTCGTCATTTTTCACATTTTTTCTTTTTTCAACTTTCTCTGCCATGAAATGAATATTAACAAAAAAGGCGCTTTTTATACAGCACCTTTTTGATTTTGAATTGAACATAAAAATGATTATAAAATTGGTGAAAACAATCTGAAAATTGCTTGCGCAAATTTTGTCAACCATTTCTTCTTTTTGAAGTATTTCACATCCGCACTCATGCAGCGTTTCAAATCTTGTTTATAATAGGCTTTATATTCCGCATTCAGTTCTTTTGAATACATAATCACAGTGTCCTCAAAGTTAAGCCCAAAACTGCGGTGGTCTAGATTGCAAGTTCCTATTGACAAAACATTGTCATCCACAACAAGCGCTTTGCTGTGCAAAAATCCGTCATACAAAAACGCCTCCGCGCCAAGTTCCACAATGTCCTTCAAATAGGAAAGCGAAACCCAAAAGATTGTTTTATAGTCTGGTTTGTTTGGCAGCATAATCTTAACCTTAACCCCGCTTGCAAGCGCAATCCTAAGCGCCGTCATGAACGCTGTGTCGGGAATGAAATATGGTGTTTGGATTAAAACTTCTTTTTTGGCGTTGGTTATCATTTTTATGAAAACTTCTTTTATGCTTTGAATGTCGCTATCCGGCCCAGATGTGACAACTTGCAGCGAAACATCGCCTGTCACTGATGGCACAGGGAAAAGCCCATCATTGATATATTTGCCCGAAGTGAAATTTTCTTTTTTGACATATCGCCAATCGTTTAAGAAAATGTTTTGAAGTGGATAAACCCCCGCCCCCTCAATTCTCAAATGTGTGTCTCGCCAAGGCGAAAGTTTTTCTTCCTTGCTCATGTGGTCATCACGCAAGTTTATTCCGCCCGTGTAGGCAATTTTTCCGTCAACAACCACAATTTTTTTGTGATTTCTGTAATTGAGTTTCAAATTTATCAAACGAATATGTGCGAAAGGTGGGAAAAATTCTGCAACTTCGCCACCCGCTTTGGTCAATTTTCTAAAAAAGCGTCTTGGGGCTTTCAAACAGCCAATGCTGTCATAAATCAATTTCACTTTCACGCCCTCTTTGGCTTTTTTAATCAAAATGTCCATAATTCGCGAGCCCGTTTCATCGTCTGCAAAAATGTAATACTCAATGTTTATGCTCTGTTTTGCATTTTCAAGGTCCTTTGCCAGCGCTTCAAGTTTGTCCGGCCCGTTGACAAAAATTTTAACCTCATTGTAAGGGCAAAGTGTTGCGCCATAATTGTAACAACACTTTATCAACCCCTCATTTTGCACCAACTTGCCAAGTTCGCTGTCCAAGCCCATCATATATTTGTTGATTGCCTCGTCATAGCCCACTTCATAAAGTTTGTGGTGCGAAATCATTCGCTTAACACGAAAGGACAGTCCGCTTCCAAAACAAATGTAAAGGATGTAGCCCACAAAAGGCAAAATTGTGATTATGGTTGTCCAACTGATAACGCTTGAAATTTTTTTGCGTTCCAAGAACACCATGAACAGAAACAGCAAAAAGTTTAAACTAATGTAGGCGATAAACACCCAAAACCAAACATCCAGCATCGATTATTCTCCCATAATGAATGAAACTTTATAAACGGTTGTTGTTTCTTCTTCTCCGTCTTGAATTGTTACATATGCCAAATAGATTGTGTCTCCAACGATATCTTTATCCGCAACACCTTCATCAATTTTTTGAAGTCCGCTTGTTGTTGGCTCTGTTACATTTGTCAGCGATTTGAACACAACAGTTACATTTTCCTTCTGTTCTGCAGTGATAACGCCGTCTTCCATCAATTTGTTTTTGAAAGCAGAAGTTGCAGTTGCATCATTTGTAATTTCAATAGGGTCTGGCCTGTTTGCAGAAAGTGGAACGGTGAAGTTAAGAGTCAATTCATAATAATTATATGTTATCTCACCTTCCTCCCCTTCAGTTGTTACAGTTTTTTTAACTCCAACCAAAATTGTGCGAGAGGTTTCGCCAAAGCCAACAGTCATTTGTTGGATGTCCTCAACTTTGCTGAATTGAGCACCGCTGCCAACAACCTCCCTATAACTGAAAAATTCATATTGTGTTGTTGCTGATGGAGTTATGTTCAAATCATTTATGCCCTTTATCGTTTGAACAAGTTCTTCCATTTGAAAGGTTCTGCTGTTCGTGTTTTGCAAGCCAATTGTTAAATTGAGCTTGATTGAAGTTGGATTGTCATCGTAGAAGTAAATTTTGGTGTTGGTGAAAGCGTAATTTGTTGTTGTGTTTTCGGTATACATAATGCCATAAACGCCTTCAATAAAACCGTCTTGCAACTCATTATCTGTCAATTCAATATATTCATTTATTGCGCTGTCAAAGAACCGGAATGAATTGTTATAGCTAAAATATAATTCTATATCAGCCGCATCCGTTTGCACTTTCAGCGCTGTTTTAAGGCTTTCCAAAATATCTGCCGCGATTAACACATCTGACGAAACTTCATCTCCGCCCAATGCAGGATCTTTTGGATGATACTTCTTGATTTTGAGCGTTTCGGTGGCGTCAATTCCTTCTTCAACCTCAAAATTGAAGGTCATATCAAAGTAATAACTCTTGTTGCTGCCATTTAACCTACCATTCACAATAACATAGAAGTGTTTTGTAACATTTTCCGTCAATGAAATGAAAAGTGTTGGCTGCGACATTGGTGTGTTGTCCTCGCCCATTTCATAATATGAAATTGTAAGGTCTGTTGCGCCCGCCAAAGCATATGCCGCCTCATTTTTAACAAACACATCAAGATTTGACAAATAATATCTTGTGGTTTGTGATGTGTGGATGTTGATTGTTGGAGTGTCATTTGTTCCGCGCTCTACGTCAGCATCGTCATAGATGTAGAACAAAATTTGTATTTGTTCAAAACTTGTTTTTCCGTCAGCACCTGTTGTCAGTTTAACATATTGTCTTGTGAAAGTGTAAGAGTTAAGGTTTGTTTCATCTTGAATGGCTTTTAGTTCTCCCGTTCTTTCATCTCGCAAATAATATTGTGCCGTGCCTTTTTTATGTTGGAACACGCTTTTAAGGGTGCTAAGGATATCATTCTTAGAAACATATTCTTCTGTTTTGCCTTCAACAACTCTGGATGACCTCTTAACTGTTTGAACAGACGTTTGTGTGTTTTGATTGATAAGGAATTCAACGCGATATACAAAGCAGTTTGTGATTGTCTCTTTTGGTGTTGTCCCCGACATATCGCGTTTATTTTCAACCACAACATATGTTCTCTTGGCAATGTTGCCGTAGGATTCATAACTCAAAGTTTGAGTTTCAATTTGTTGCCCTGTTGACCCTCCAACCACGTCATCGCCACTTTCTTTTGCAAAAGTGTAAATGCTGTAAGAATAGTTGAATGTTTTTTGAACATCTTCCACCGTTTCTTGTTTCGTTTGTGGAGCAAACAGATTTGACAATCTGTAATCCGCACGAGTGGTTGAAACACGTTTTGTTCTAAGTTGTATTCCAAAAGTTTCGTCTGTTGTCGAATTTTGTGTATCATTCTTTAATGCATCTGTTTTGGCTTCTGTGCTGTTGTCGTAAACCCAGAACACAACATCAACAAGTTTTGTTGTGACGGTTGAGCCCTCTGTTGTTTGAGCCAAGAATGAGCGTTCATTTCTTCCATAATTAAAGTTGTCGGATTCAGATTGTGTGGAAATGGTGTAGTCTCCAATGACTGGCGTCATTGAATTTGTTGCTTTGTCAAGAATAAACCATTCTGTGGTTTTGCCACCGCCAAATTGTGTGCTGTCTAATTCGGTTAAACTAAATCCACTGCCGTCTTCCACAACTTTGGTGTATTTCAAGGCACTTGTTCCGCTTGAATATACAATCATATCCACTGTAAACAGTTCTCGTTGATATGCTTTATCAGCGCCTCGTCCGGTTGCCAAAATGGTTAAGGTGTAGGACCCAGCATTTGCGAAGGTGTAGTAGTCAACATTATTATATGGAACATAATTTTCATCAATTTTTACCAGATGATAATGTTTATTGTTGGTTATGTTGGATAGGCTAATACCTTTAAACATGTTTCTTAAATCAACTTTTTCGCCAACGCTTGCTGTGAAAGTTTTGTCAGTGCTTTCTATGTCAGTAATATTTGAAATGTCGCCGCTAGATATCCAACTTGTTGTTGTTTTTGTCGCTTCAATGTTGCCATATTGTGCAACAAATTGCTCTTTTGCATTAGCCTCTGTCCCTAGCTTTATGTCATACACTGTTGTGCCGCTGCTTAAAGATTTAAAGCCAGAGTCATCAAAATATTTGAGTGCCAAGTCAACTGTGCCAAGATACATCTTGTTTTTGTTTTCCATCTTTGAAATGTCATTTTCATACATTCCGTCTCTTCCAGAAACATTGGCATAAACATTCACCGCAATACCATCACTTGTTGGATTGAAGGAGTTGGTTGTGGTTATTGTTCCTCTTTCGTCGATGTATGCAGCACCACCCGCACTTCCGCCTTCAATTGCGTGTGCATTGATGTCGAAATAGAATTGATAAGCATCAAGTTCATTGTTCTCTCCATCTCCGTTTAGACTCTTTGAGGTGTCTTTAAAGTCCTTAACATTAACACTTTTTGCCCAAGATTGGAAAGGAATTACAAAGTATGGTGATTTGCTATCTTCGGAAACTTTTAAATATTTCTCAACCGTGATTGTGCCTGTTTCCTCAAGAGTGGAAATTTGTGGATAAACTCTAAATTCTGGCTCTTGACGATACAATTCGTTGTTTACGCCCGTGTTATACAAGAAGTAAAGTTTTTCAGTTTTGTATGCCTTATCTTTAATATCTCCGCCAAGTTCAGCTGGGTCATTTATGCGAAGGATGATTGGCTCGCTCGTTTCATTACTCTCGCCACTACCTATACTCTTGTTATATTGTTCAACTCCATACACTGTTTTAAGACTTTTTTCTTCACCATTGTATTTCAAAGAGATTGAGTCATCTGGGCCATTGTAGCCCACCCAGAATTTAGAATTTTTAATAAGATATGTGCCTTCTGAACCATTTGTCAAAAGATAATGATTGTTATCTAAGTTTCCTACGATTCTAAGATATTTTGTCACAGCAAAATCATTGTCGTTGGAAACATCAAAGGTCGCTGCTGGCCAATATGTGGTCTCTGAATTTGAGCTTTCTGACTCTGCCGATTTTATTGTAATTGTTCCTTTTGTGTGTGCATCAACCACAACTTCAAGAGTGTTGTTATAAATTGTCATATTGGTGTTCGATTTCACGCCTCCGCCATCCAGAATATTAAAATCATCAAATGGCTTGCGTGCATCTTGTTTATTGATTATAACATCTCGTTTGAGCACTTGAGTTTCTGAATCCTGACCATTTGTTTTTAATTTAACAACCATTTCAATTCCGGAAGCCTGTTCGCCCAAACCATACAAATGGCCATTCACATTTGGAACTGTGAAGGTTCGAGTTCCCGCACTATAGCCCGTGCCTTTAATAAGTTTGAAGTTGCCCTGCGTTTGCTCTGCCACAAAGAACTTGTTTGGATCTGCCAAAAGGGTTGGTTCGTCGCCACTGACTGTAAGCTGCCCTGAGTAAACATAATTAGATTCCTCGCCTTTTACGATAAACCAAATTCGGTCAACCGTGATTTCACCCTCATACTCATTGCCGACAGAGGCTGTTCCGCTTCCTAAAAATTTGGAGGCGGTTTGCGCGTTGTCAACCGAAGTTGCATCAAGGGTTCCAAGTTTGTTGTCATAGGCATAAGCGCCAATTCCGGTGATTGCTACTGGAATTACATTTGAATTTTCGCCAATTCCCAATTCCTCTTTTGTTGGAATGTGCGTTTCCCCGGTTGTGTGGGTTTGAACTAATAATTGGTCATCCCCGTAAGTTGCTGTATATAATTTTGTGTTCGAGTCTATCGTACCTGAAGTTCCATCTTTATTTTTGTTATTTTTATATCTAAACTCAAACACGATGCTTGCGTTTTCTAATTGTGCTTGTGTAAGTCCCGGCTCGTCACCCTGGCCAAGTTTCCAGCCCATGTCTAGTGCTACATCTTGTCCTCTAACGTCGCCCTCTTTGGTTTTGTCTTCCGGTTCGTTCTGTTGTTTCCAAATTATAATTTCTATCGATTGGTCTGAACTGTTCAAGATTCCCGGGCCAAAATTGTCTTTTGTATTAGACTCATTACCCGCTTCTGAATCCTTATCCGGCAACGCAATTTTTGTATATACTTGTCCGTCCACAGTTGTAATCATTCTAATGCCATTTATTGTCAATTTTGCTTCTTCTGCGCCTCTATCCAATGTTATATTATTTTGCCCATTTGTGTAATTAAACGATTGATATGTTACCCATTGATTGTCGCCACTTTCACGGCCGGCAACCGAAATGTTTTGATATGCCACACTAAACACAAGTTGGTTGCCCTCAGTAAGTTCAAGCGTGCTGTTTTCAGCAAAGGCTGGCTCAATGTCTGTGGTTTGGATGTTGAAATAGAATATACCTTTGTAGCCATATTCATCTTCAAATGTGATGAACATCTTCTTTGTTCCAAGATTAACACTTGGTGCAACGGCTTTTACTATGGCATTATTAATCGTGTATTTTTCTGGTGAGGTTTCCGAATTCTTTCGATGTGCCGTCCAGCCCGAAAGCTCATTCTCGAATTTTTGGAAGTTGTTATATTCGCCATCAGTTGGAGTGTAAGTGTATGTGAATTCTTTTGCATAGTTTGAATTGCTGCCTTTGGTCACTTTAATGATTGACATGTCTGCTGGGTTGGTGGTTGTGGCAGCATTAACCAAATAGAAATCTTGGCTGCTCGTTCCCATTTCAAAAACGTATGGAGAGTTTGCATTGCTCCTGTAAGTTCTTCCATCGCGAATTTCGTTGACAAGTTCGCTTGAAGAATAATTTGTGGAGTTTACGCGCTCTTTTATTTGCACGTTCATATTTGAACCCGGAATAACTTTAAACAAAAGGTTGTTGTCTTGTGTGACTGTGTTACCTTCGCTGCCCCAATTAACTATGTAACGCATTCTTATCATAACATAGTTTCCGTCATTTGAGCAGTGTTGCGCTCTGATGTTGTAATCTCTTTGATTGTCGCCATAATACATCAAGTAGTTGTCGCCTGCAGAGCCATTTGTTGGAGTGTTGTTGAGGGTCATGCCGTGTCGTGGCAACAAACCTGTTTCATACCAAATGCCATCTATAAGATTACGGTTTTCATCGTCACCCGCCAAATAATTATGCAAAACATATGCGCTTTTGCGGAGAGGGTCACTTTCATCAATCTGGCATTCCGCAAATCCATAAATTTGAAGCCCTATTCTTGCAGAAGCATTTATTTGTGTGATTGTGTTGCCCGTTCTTGCGTTTGTGAAACCAAAGCCCGACATGCTCATAAGGCTATTCTCTGTGCCAGCTGCAATTTCTTGAATTTTCAACCCGTCTAATGGATTAATTGTGTTGCCCTTAGAATCTGTTTTAATCTCAATGTTGTTTGCGTTGCCTTTTACCAAAAGTTCAGTTGTCACGCGAATTGAATAGTCAATATTTGAGAAATATGTGGTGTTATGTTTTATTGCAAAACTGTATCTCACAACATGATTTGTTTTGTCATAGCCCAAAGCATTGGTTAATCCGCTTTCTGATTGTTCATAGTTTTCTTCTTTTGTTATACCATTTTCATCAGCTTTTTCTGTTCCATACTCGCCAGAAATTGCTCGCCACTCTTCATAACCATTCGTTGTTTTCTTTCGGCGAACAATGCTTATGTCGGTCATGATTTCTGTTTCATAATAATAAGCGGTAAGTCTGGACGTTTCTCTTATAAGCCCATCGTTTTCAATGTCAAACACAGCATTGTTTTCTTTCTTATCAGAAACGTTTCCATTTGAGTTTTGCCCATAGATTGCATCAAAATCCATCTTGGCAAGGCTGCGGCCCATGTCAAAGTAAATCCTTTCAGATGTTGATGTGTCAATTTGAATGACAACCGCTTGTCCACTCTCTCTTTCAACGTATCTTGCATACAAACTGCTTCCAACTTGATTTGCTCTCAATTTGTAAGTTGCAAGACGTTTTTGTGCAAACAAGTTGGTGTCTCCGCCGTCATTGAGATATTTGTTCAAATCTTCAACATAAACTGTTTCGGCTTGATTTGCGCCTTCATATGTGGAGTAATTTGTTGGAGTTTGAACAAGTTTAATCACGTCACCTTGAATAACCGTGACAACATATTGCGTTGACACGCCGTTAATTTCAATGTTGAATGTAACTGCGGCTGAGGTCACTTCTTTTTCCAATCTGAACATCAAGGTCAGCCCGTTAACATCGCTGAGGCCTTTGTTTTGAAGAATGGTTGAGTTTCCTTCGTTTGGATATGGTTTTCCGTTTGCATAAACAGTAAGGCCGGTGTCTATGGTTGCTATGGATATTGTGTAGAACAAAGTAACGCCATCTATGTCTTGCCCTTCTGCTGTTGGGTTATCTTGCTTCCATCTTTTCCTAAAGAGGTCTGTCCAGCCTTGAACAATTCTATTTTGTGGCTGATTGTTAACTTTTTGGGCAAACATTGCTGGCGTTGTGAAGAATGAAGTGGTTGCTGTTGACTGATAGCTTCCATCAACAAACGCTGCCGTGCCAACGTATTCTGTGTTTAGCGTTCCGTTGCTTGTGATGCCGTCTGGGTCTGGATAGTTTGGCGTTAGGGTTACGCTTCGATTGACAAAATAAATGAATGTGAAATCATAATTAAATATTAATGTGTTATTAAAGTAATAACCTATTGTCATTTGTTGCGTTTTTCTTATGTCGTCACTTGCGGCTTCTGCTGGAGTTATGTCAATTTTTTCAACAGCGGAATTGCCACTCATAAGTGCATATCCGTTTTTGCCTTCAGCGTTCACTGTGGCAACTTGCCCCAAATTAAAGGCTTTTTTAATTGACTCTTTGTTTGTTGTGTTGCTAAGGTCTGTTGTAAGTTCAACCGTGAATTTGTATCCAGAAAATTCGCGGCGGTCATCGGTGAATTGTGTGTAAACGTTGGCGCTTTTCTTAACTGTGATTGTGATTGGGAAAGTGAATTTAAGCGTATCGCCGTCCTTAATGCTTACGTCGAATGTAAAGGTGACATCTTGCAAAAGTTCGGCAAAAGTAATCTTTTTATCCGTTTCGTTATCAATTGTCAAAAGCTTGTCAAGTGTGACATTGTCGTTTCCAAATGGGGCGCGCTTGTCGCCTTCCACCAAAGCGAATATAAGGTTTTCGCCTTCAGGCAATGTGCCGCCATTTTTCTTGATTTCGTTGATAATTCCGTTTTCGCCTGTGAAGGCATAAGTTTTGCCACCCTCAAATTCGGTGTTTGGAGTGTATTTATACACGCTTGTGACTGTGAGATTTATTGTGAATATAACTTGTTCGTTGCTGAACACGCCAACTTCAAACTTATAATCCTTTGTAATGGATTCTTGTGCCTTAAAAGTTAGAAGTTTGCGTGGTGCGCTTTCGTCAGCATTGTTTTCAACTTTAACATAGGTGTGTGAAACATTTTCAAACTGTTCTGCTGTGAACACATAGGTTTTTGAATCGGTCTCAACCCCAACAACTTTCCAATTATCTCCGTCTTGCTCAATTTTGCTTGCAAAGAAGGAAGTTCTTTTATCAAAAGTTTTTTCGCCATCTTCGCCCTCAACGGTGTAAGTTGTTCCCGCTTCAACTGTGACATAAGGTTTTAAAGCGGCTTTCAACTCATCTTCGCTGCCCTTGACGTAAACTTTGAAGTCAAGATAGTTGCTAACTCTGTCAGCAGCCTCTTGTTTTTGAATGTTTGGTGTGAACACGCCCGTGCTGCTTTGAACCAACTCTGCTTCATAAACGTTGCCTTTTGCTGTGAGAGGCTCGCTTTTGCTGCTTGCAACTTCACTTGAAGGATTGTAACTCAAACTGTGGTTAAAGCCAGACATTTGATTGAAGCGCAAAATGTAACTCTGTTCGCTGCCAAGCAATCTCATCTCGTCAAGCATGTAATATTGTCTTAGATATATTGTTAGTGGCCTATCTGTTTTAACTTTAATTGTTAGCAATTCGTTTTCAACTTTATATTCAAAATAGTCGTTATAACTTGCTGGGTCAAGTGCAACATTTGCCTCTTTTGACAAATAAGCGCTTGCAATTTCATATTGCTTCTTTGGCTCGCCAACGGTTGCTTCATTGAAAGTGAGGTCTCCAAATCTCTTCTTCCCGTCTTGACGCCCACTGTTTGAATATGTGAAAGTTTCAGACAGGTCAATTTCATAGCGCCCCGCCTCTTCTTTATAATAAGATGAATTTTCGTCTAAATATTCGCCATTTTCGCCATAAGGATAGGCTGGTTGCCCAACAGTGAAACTTGGCTCAATCTTAATTCTGTAATACCAAGTGAACGTTCTTCCGTTCAGCCCAGCCTCTTGCAAAGTGAGTTGCAAAATCAAATAAGTTTGTGTGTAACCGCTTTCCAAATGATTTATTTGAAGTGTGTTGTCCTCTTTTATGGTTGCAAGATTTGTTTTCTTTCCATCTTCGCTTATTTCTTGTTTAACGCCGTTTGCTGTGGCTTTGACTATTTTCAAAGAAGCAGAAATGTTTGCATCAAAACTGTTGTAATAGAAGCCCGGCTTAGCCACAACCTTTTCTACGTCCTTCAAATTGTAAACTATGGTGTATTCTTGTCCCGCTTTAAGAAGTTGATAAACCTTTTCTTTTTCAAGCCCTTCACCACTGCCCATGAGAACATCATATGTTATTTCTTTTCTGTCCTCGTTGGTGAATGCGTTAAACTTTTTGTCCGTGTTTTCATAATAAACGTTGTCTTTTCCCATGCCCGTTACAATGGCATTCACGGTTAAGGAAATGGTGAGTGTGCCACCTTTGCTGTCTGTGAATGTTCTTGTTACAACAAAACTATTTCCGTCAACACTCAAGAATGGTGCGCTTCTAACAGTTAAGTGCGCAAGATTTCCTTGTCCTGAAACACTTAAAATTCCTTGTGCAGATGAGATTGTATAGTCATTTGCTGCATAATAGCCACCTGATATTGCCTCAATCACAACATAAGTTTGAATCTCTTCGCCTTTGTTATATTTCACAACTGGCGCATATTCTCTTTTGCCCTCTGCTGGGCGCTCGCCCTCTCCATTCCAGTGGAAAATTATGCTGTTGTCTCCGCTTTGGTCTATTCCAAAATCAATGGCAAATTTAATTGAACTTCCCTCTTTGCCAAGTTCAACTTCGCCAAGTTCGCCACCAATCTTTGTTATGATTGCTCCTTCAAGGGAAGGTGGTGTTGAACCAGCTGAACTTCCAGAAGAAACAGAAACTGTGAATTTAAACTCTTGTGCAATCTTTTGGCCATAATAGAGGTCTATGTTATTGTTTCCAACAAAAACATATTTGCCGTCACTTATTTCAATAAACTGAGAGTTCTCTTCGCCAGCATAAGTGAGATTAAATTCAGTGTTTTCTACATTTAATTCATCGCCAAGCGAGCCTTTTACAATATAGTCTGTTAATCTATAAATTCCATATACAGTGTCAATAGAACCGCTTAAACCTTGTTCTAGGTTAACGTATGGATTTTCACTTGCTTTTGTTAAGTTTTTCACAACAAGAATATCTGGGTTAACATACAAGGTTATTGTTTGATGAAGCGCATATTGAGATTCAACACCATAATAAACTGTAAACTCCGCACGGCCAAAGGTGTAACGAACCTCCGCTTGAATGCCCGGCTCTGTGTTTTGTTTCCACTTTGTCACACCTTGCATATTTGTTATATACATGCTGTTTTCATCTGCCCAAGAATATGTTTCATTCAGCCCACCGCTCCTTGCGCTTAAAGGCATGTAATCTTTAAACAAAAGTTGTGCGCCCGCAAACACAGGTGATGCGTTTACATAATCTTCGCTTCTAACCAAATATTCAGAAGGGATTTGTTCTTTGGAAGCATAAGTGTCAAAGGCTGGCGCCATTGTTATGTTTGATAAAATGTGAAGCCTCAACGTGATTGAGAATAAGTTTGCCCCCTCATCAGTCACAATAAAGTCGATGAACGTGTCCTCGCCAAATGGATGGTTGAATTTAACAGATTTTAGATTTGTGTTTGGAAGCAATCCAAATGTTAAATCGTTGGCTCCATCGTTAAAGCTTAACATTTTGCCCAAATCTTCTTTTTGATTATCCAATAGGTTGTTGTAGAATGGCGCGCTTACACCAACTTTTATTGGTGCGGCATCTTGCAGGTTTGAAGATGTGTAAAATTTAACCAATTCAGAGAAGGTTAGCTCTGTGTCCTTTGTGACATATTTGCTAACTTCAACCATACTTGATGAAAGAACAGATTGCAAGTTGTCATATTCTTCCAGATGTGTTCCAGCGCCCGTTTCTGTGTCTCTTTCAATTTTTGCAAGGCCAACGCTCTTCACAAAGAACTTTATCTGCGTGTCGCAAATAATTGGGTCGTCATCTGTTCTGCCGCTGCTTGTTTGATAAACGCCGCTGGCATCCACCACGTGCGCAACCAAAGTTGTAGTTTCGCCAACAAGTGATGTGCTCCTGAAGGTTTGTCCAATGTTTGTTCTATCCTCGTTGAAGGACAAAAGGTTTGTCACTTCGCCATCTTCTATTGCCGTCTCGTCAAGCCTGAGTTTGTAGCCAAGTTGAGGCTCTATTGGTCGCTCAAATCTGTCCAGCAACGTGAATGAAATTTTTTCTTGCAGTTGTGCAACAGATTCTAATGTTTGAGGCTCGCTGCCACTCTCTTGTTTTCCCCAAGTGATTGTAAGTTTTCCTGCATCAACAGTAACTGAAACATAAGGTGCAGTTGATTCATATCCTATTCCCGGTTCATTGAACACAATGCTTTGTGGTTGTTGATAATAAACATAAAAATGGTCGATGCCGCTGCCGTCTGTTAAAGTTTTTGTTAAAACTTCTCTTCCGTCATAATATCTAAGTTCCAAAACAATGCCCGTTCCGCTGTCTATTCCGTCAGATTGGGCTGCAAACTTGCTTTCGTTTATGCTAAATGTTCCCGTGTATTCAAGTTCGTGAGCATCTGGTTCTGGCTCCGTTCTTGACAACGAAATCAATTCAATGCAATCAAGGTCTTTGGTTTTGCTTTGGTCCATAGCCACAACATTCAGCCAAGGTATTCCATTCTCTTCCATCCCGCCGGTTCGATTTGTGAACGCATTTATAATTTTGTCGTCATTATCGTCTGGAATTTCAGTAACATCTTTCAATGTCAAGTTAAATTTTAAAATGTTCTTTGGTTGGTCTCCGTCACGAACCATAGATGGGATGTAATAATTTCCATTTATAAGTTCACCAAAAGTGTCGTCATCAACTGTAAAGGTTGGCTCCATGCTTCCTATTGAAAGCGTAATGTCAACAGTGATAAGTTTGCCAGCGCTATTGTTGATAACTTGATATTGCCCGTCAGCATCTTTAACCACGTTTCCGTCTGCATCAGTTCTCACAAGCAGTGCAACAATATTAAACTCCAAGCCACGTGGCAATTCTTTTTTCGCTATGAGATAGTTCCCCGTGAACTCATATAAAGTGTAACCGTCACTTGTTGCTGGAACGCCCGAAATTGATATGTCAGCGCCGTTGTTGCCGTGTGCATCCGTGTAATATTTTTTGTATGGTTTGTCAGAATTTTCTATTTGGTCAAAATAATCGGTTGGGTTAAAATCATTAACTTTTTCTGCATCGCCCGTTGGTTTAACAAGAAAATATCTTATCGTTCTGTAAACATTGTTCTTGTCAATTTCATTCATAAGTGATGGCAAATTCACCCTTGCAGAGTTTCCTTCATCCTCACTTGCACTTGCAGTTATTGTAAGCGAAATTGCGTTGCTATCTTTCCATTCTGGCTCTTTTTGGTCTGGCAAAGATGCGCCTATAGAAAATTCTTTCTCTGCATCTGTTTCGCCTTTAAATTTGAAGAACGCTTGCCATTTTCCGGCTTTCTCTTGAAAGAAATTCACAAACAAATTCGTATCCGAGAGAGCTGTTTCAGAAGATATGTTCCAATAATAGTCATCAAAAGACACAATGTTTCTTGTGTATGGCAAGCAATAGAACATTTTGTTTTCGCCGCCATCGCCTTTCAACACGTCGTTTATTTCTTCAAGAGTCATTTCTCTTGGCTTGGTCACAACCCATGTGGTTTTGTCAACCTCGATAACTTTTCCGCCGCTGATTTTGAAGCCTGGAAGAATTTGCCAAACGCCGTTCTCTTCTATTGTTGGAATTCTTATTCCAAGATTTGCATAGAGGGCATTTACATATTGGCTTGCCGCTTCATTGCCTTGTTGAATGGACACATTCAATGTTCCAAAGTCCGCCTGCCCGGCAGATGGCCTTTTTGTTGTGAGGTGGAAGTTTTTGTCAAGTCTCAATGAAAGCGTTGTGGAAGGCTCAACTTTAACGCCCGTCACCGAAACGCCTTCAACAATTATGTTTAAGTCGTTTGAAACAACTTGGTCGCTGTGCTCCCTCATATAATTTAAAAACGCCGTATTTAAAATTTCGCGTTCCTCATTGCCCGTCAAATTTCTTTCAGTTAAAAATTGCCTCTGATATTCAGAATTTTTAAATGTGTAATATCGAATAAGTTCTGTGTTCCCGTTTGCAACAGCTGTTGGCTTGAATTTAAATTCATTGTATGCAAAATCGTCTTCCTGCTCTATATTTTGAGATAAAATGTCAAAAATCACCAATTTTGGTTTGGTGCTGTCCGAAAAATAGTATCCACTTTTTTGTGGTGTGAAGGTTGGAATTATTTCAAAAGATGGAACGCTGATAACCACGGTTTGCTCGTTTCCCGTTTTCCCGTTTATGCTCACCGAAAACCCGCTTTTCTCAACCGGAACATCCACAACAATTTTGCAGTGTCTGTCAGTTACGCTGTCTGGGTTGGTTGGAGAACCCACATAAAGCGTGGAAATGCCGCCTTTTGGAAAACCTTCGTGGTCCACATCTGGCGCAAGTGTAACTTCAATTCTTTCTCCAATTTTGGCACGCTCTTTCACAATAATGATGCCGTCAGTTATGTATCCAGGCATTGTGGCAACATCTTCTTGCAAACTGTTGTCAAAGTAAAGCCTCAAATCTTTTTCTGTTACATCCGCAACTCCCGTTTGCACTTGAAAGAAGCTGTCTTCAGATATGTAAAAAACAGGGCTGCCGTCCTCGTCAACATCTCCTGTGTGACCAAGGCCACCAGTCATAACAAAAGTTAAATCATCGCCCGGTGCAACACCATTGTTTGAAAGCCTGCCCATAAGGAACAAAGCTAAAACTGTTGCACCCGCAATTGCAACCAATGCAACAAACACTAAGGCTAGTGTTGCCCACACACTTAGGACGCCACGTTTTCTTTTCATAAACACCCCATTTTTTTAGCCATGAAAATCAAAAATATTGTCTGCGAAAATTAGACTAAAAATTCAAAATTAAGGAATTAAAAAATATTTTTTTATTATTTTTTTCCTCGTATATATAATACAACTTTTAAATATTTTTAAGCAAGCAAAATACGAATAAAAACAAAATTTACAAATTTAATTTTTTACAATTTATTTTGTGTTGACAAATTGTTGAAATTTGGTTATAATAAAATTATGAAAAAAATAGTGGGAAATTATTATGATGTCTACAATTTTTTGAACATCATAAACAGGCGTCTTGGAAAACTTTTTAAATTGACAAGGTATAGTCCTTTGCCAGAAGGTTTTGTTATTGATATTTCAAATTTTCGCGTAATAATGAAAATGCATCCATCGGCACGTGTAAT
>CANRFP010000019.1 GCA_947629895.1 uncultured Clostridia bacterium
GGGGTTGGAATATCCTGTTGTGTTTTTGGTGGGGTGTGACAGAAGTTTGTCTAAAACAAGGCCAAAGGCGGATGTGGAAATAAATGAAGATTTTGGACTTGCCTTAAAATATTTTGACCGAGCAACCAACAAAGAGCGGCTTTCGGCAAGGATGCTTGCAATAAAACGCAGTGAGGCGGAAAAAGATTTTGTTGAAGAGCTTATGATTTTTTATGTTGCTCTGACGCGTGCGAAAAACCGATTATATCTGTTTGGCAATTTCAACGAAAGCTGTTTTGCAAAGTATAACGTAAGAGATTGTGACAGTTATTTTGACCTGATTTTTTACGCATTAAAGAAAGAAAAACAAGAACTTTTAAAATGCGGAAAATATGAAACCGCCGACAGAGAGTTTGTTGTTTTGGATGAGGTTGTGGAGGAAGAAATTGGCGCTAAACAAAACCTTGAATTTGAGGCAGCGGATGCCACTATTGCTAAGCGCATCGAGGATTATGTCAATTTTGAATACAAATTCAACGACAACACAAATTTCTCTTTAAAAGAGAGTGTAACCTCGCTGAGCCACAAACAACAGGAAGATGTTTTTGAAAAATATAACAATGAAAACTTCACTTTCACAGGAAACGCTGTTGATGTTGGAAACGCTTATCACTTGGCTTTGAAATTGATTGATTTTAACTCCATTTCAAGCATAGAGGACTTGAAAAAGGCACTTAATAATCACGCTGATTTGTTGGATTTGAATTTAATAGATATAAACATATTATATAATAACATACAAATTTTAAAGCCTCTGACGCAGAAGGGGAAAGTGTTTAAAGAGAAAGAATTTATTATGAAAGAAAGTTTAAATCAACTTCTTGACACTCCTTATGACGACAAAATTATGGTGCAGGGCGTGGTGGATTTGTTTGTTGTGAATGGCAAAAATGCTGTGCTTGTGGACTATAAATATTCGGCAACAAAATCGCAAGAAAGTTTGATTGAAAGATATAAAAACCAATTAAAATTGTATAAATTGGCAATCACAAACGGGCTCTCTCTTACTGTTGATAAGGTTTATTTGCTGTCACTTAAATATTGTCAATTGATTGAAATAAATGTTTAAAAATACATTTTTATTGCGAAAAATGGGTGGATTTTATGATTTTTTAATTATAATTTCTGCCTATTTTTTCATCATTATTTACCGAATAAAAAAATATTTTAAAAATATTTAAAAAATTATTGAAAATTATTAGTAATTATTTTTTAACTTGTGTTATACTAAATGCGTAATAGGAGGTTGCTATGATTTCAACGCTTGGCACCATTTTTCAAACAATAACAGATGCATTTTCTGATGCGGTGAGTTACATCACGCCAGACATTTTGTTTTTCATCTTCCTTGCGGGAGAAGCCTTGTTTGTTTTGTTCTTTGTGTTCAAATCAATTTTTTCTTATGAGGCAAGGTTGAATAGGGCTCTTGAAAAATTAAACTATTGGTTGTTTAACAAAAAAACAATCACTGAGGATAATATTCGTGAAATAAATCAAATTTTCAAAACAAAAACTCCAAAGAGATTATGTTATTATTGGCAACAATACATTCTGTTTAGAGAAGGCACGCCTTCATCATATTTGTCATCGGAGAACTTGATTGAAAAGCCTTTGAAAACAAGCAGCTATGAATCAAACATAAAAAATCTTGGCCTTTTCACAACACTTTGGGCGCTTATAACAACCATGTTTGCTGTGGTTGTGAATAGCCCAACAAAAAACAATCCATCAAACTATTTATCGGCGCAAACAACAATTCTTGCTCTGCTCTGCCCAATTTTTGTTTTCGCGATTGGCTTTGGATTTATTATCTTTTTGAGATTTAGAAAAAACAACACATTAAATTCTTTATATCAAAATGTTGCGCTTTTTGGGCGTTTTATGGATAATGCGTGCGTTGACTTGCCTTCTTATATAGATTACCAAATTTTGTTCACCCCTCGTGAAATCGAAAAAGGGCAACCCGTTCTTCGTGAATTTTTGGACTATCGTTCAAGACAAGAGAAAGAAGAGTTTAACAAAGCAAAGGTTGAGCAGTTTGACCTTGAAGAATATGACTTCACTTCTGCGGGTGTTGATGGAAGCATTGTGCTTGACAGGGCAATGAAAGAAAGTGAGAGATATATTAAGAAAAAGGAAAAAATCCTTTTGCAAATTTCTCAACTTGAAGGTTCGCTTGAAAGCAGAAGAAAGAATTTTGACACTGTTCAAAAAGAATATCAAACCAAAATTCAAGCTTCAAAAGAAAATGTTGATAAACTCCGTCAAATGCAGGAGGAAACAACAAACAGAATTGAAGCAAACTATTATAGAAAACAACAAACCCAAGAAATTGGCAAACAAGAGCAGCTTGAACAAGAATTTGAGCAACAACGTGCAAAATATTTGCTTGAAAAGAACGAGGGCGAGGAAGAAATCAGCAAACTCAACGCTGAATTGCAAAACGATAAAGCAAAAGTTGAGGAGGGCATGCTGAGCGAATATAAAACTTTCTTTAACAAGTTCTGCAAGAGCGCTGAAAAAGTTGTTGGGCAAGTTTTCCAATTTAAGTTTGATGAAATGAAGCAAGAAAACGACCGCGCACAACAAAGAATACAAGAGCTTGAAGTTAAGTTGAAAGACATCCCTCAAGGTGTGTATGACGGAAGCTTAAACGATCAGCCAGAAGGAAAATATGACCTTGACGGAAATTATGTTTTTGAAAATGGAACATATTATGACAAAAATGGGAATTTCCACGATGAAAACGGAGATGTTTACTCTCAAGACGGCAAGCTTATTTTGAAACTTGGAAGAGAAGCTGAAGAGAAAAAGATTGTGGACCTTGATTCTTTGAACGCTTTTGATTTCACCAATGACACAACTCAAAAAGGAGACATTTTTAACGTTGCGCAAGACATTGTTAAAAATGTTAATAAAGATGATGACATAGAAGTTGTGCACAAGGCTGATAAAGCTGAGCCAAAGGAAGAGCCAAAAGAGGAAAAACCTTCAAAGAAGAAAGCTGAACTTGAAACTGTGAGCCTTGATGATTTGGATGAAAAACCAAAAGAAGAGCAGGAAATTGAAGCGCCAGTTGAAACCGATGAGGCCGTTGAAGATGATGACGATTATATATTTGATTTCAACAAATTTGAAGAAGAAAAAGTTGAGCCTCAGACTGTTCAAAAGGAAGAAGAGGCAGTTAAACCTGCTGAACCTGCACAGCCAGAAAAACCAAGAAAGAAGGCTGGCAGACCAAGGAAGATTGTAACTGAGCCGGTGGAGGCTAAAAAACGTGGCAGACCACGCAAAGAAGTTGTGCAAACCGAGCCAAAGAGAAGTGTTGGCAGACCAAGAAAGATTGTTACAAACATTCCAGAAGAGCCAAAGAGGGGCAGAGGTAGGCCAAAGAAAAGCGAAAGCATTGACGAAATCAACCAACGCCTTCAAGAGGAAGAAGCAAGAATAAATGCGCTTAGAAAGGCGTTAAATCAAGACCTTGAAAGTGCAATGAACGGCATG
Organism: uncultured Clostridia bacterium; assembly: GCA_947629895.1. The sequence continues at coordinate 3,544 of CANRFP010000019.1, forward strand.
AACGGACAGAACACGGATGCAAAACAATCACGCAGAGCTGAACTTATCAAAGAAATTGAAAGTTTGCAAAAAGAGGCGCAACAAGTGATAGCAAAAAATGAGTCTGAAAGCAAAATTGAGGACGTTAACCGCAGACTTGAACAAGTGCTTCAAGAAATCAAAAATTTGAACTCATAAAAATTGCAAATTTTTGAGTGTGACAAAGCCTAAGCATAAAAAAAGAAGATAGCAATCATCTTCTTTTTTTGTTATTGTTTTGTTATATTTGGAATTAACCAATTAAACCTTTGAACACATGAATTTGATTTGTGCAGATGCCATAACATAAAAGTGCTGCCGCGCCAAGCAAAATTAAACTTCCAAAAATATAATTCCACTTTTTTGCTTTTGGACGACCTGTTTCGCCGCAATAAGAGCCATTCAAAAACACAGCCAAACCCAAGAAATACACAATATATGACACAGCCATAACGAGACTTAGGTTTTTGATAACATTAAAATAATAAATAAGGCCAAAAGCAATGGCGCATAAAGCAAAAAAGACAACTGCAAGCAAATATCTTTTTGATTTTCTTGTTTGTTGCATAACTCCTCCAATTGTTATTATGATAAAGTTTTTTTTAATTTATGTCAAATAAAATCAACAAATTTAGTCAAAATCTGGCACAAAAGAGCAATCGGAGCTGCTAAGTTCTTGAACAAAACCATTTTCAAGCCCCAATTTTTCGGCATGCACAAGAACAGTTTTATATTCGATTTTTGTTATTTTTCTGTTTAGTTTGCTTTTCCCGTTTGGCAAAAATTGGCTCATAATTGAAATTTTGCGCTGAGGAAAGTTTTGTTTTATAACGTCCAAAACGCTTAAAGAATTTTTAACATATCCCGGCAGAACAAGGTGGCGAATAATCACGCCTTCAAGCATAAAATCGCCTTCAAATTTATCCGTTTTCAAATCGCACATCTTTTTTATTGCGGGCAGGGCAAAAGAGAAATAGTTTGAACAATTTGAAAATTGATTTCCAAGTGTGTTGTCTGCATATTTTAAGTCGGTTAAAAATATGTCCACAAATTTGCTGACCGCCTCAATGTTTTCAACTGTTTCATAGCCGCTTGTGTTCCAAATCACAGGCACTTTTTTGTTTATCTTTTCAAAGGCTTTGCAAAGCGCTCTTGAAAAATGCGTGGGCGTGATAAGGTCTATTGCACTGTTTCTTTCTTGCGCACTTTCAACAAGCGAAACAAATTCGTCAATCGAATAAGTTTTTCCCACTCCGCCGCCAGATATTTCGTGATTTTGGCAATAGTCACAGCCCAAATTGCAGCCAGAGAAAAATATGGCAAGAACGCCTTTGTCTTTCCCATTTAAACAAGGCTCTTCCCACTGAAAATTTTCTATTATCTTTGCAATTTTAATGCTTTCAAGTTCTTTGCAAAAGCCAACAGCGTCTTTTCTGTTCACTTTGCATTTTCGCGGGCAAATTTCGCATTTTTCAAACTTTTCCACGTTAAAATTTTACTTTTTTCTTCACTTTTTGTCAAGAAAAAGCGGCTGCCTTTAAAAATACTAGACAAATGTTTTATTTTGTGATATAATACATTCTTGAAAATTATATTATTTTAAGGAGATTTTTAAAAATGCACCCGAGTATGTTACTTGATGTTGTCCCCTTTGGGATTACACATGGAATTTTGATTGTTGCGATTGTTGTTCTTTTGCTTTGCTCTGCTTTCTTTTCTGCGGCTGAAACAGCCTTCTCTTATATGAACGTGATTCGAGTTAGAACCATGGCGGAAAACAAAGTTAAAGGAGCAAGGAAGGCGCTCTACATTGCAGAGCACTCTGACAGAGGCTTAACCACAATTTTGGTTGGAAACAACATTGTGAACATTTTGTCAACAACTCTTTGTGCGTTTATTTTGTCTCAATTATTGTCAGACGCCACGCTTCTAAACGTTTTAAACACGCTTGTGATGACGGTTATCATTTTGATTGTTGGGGAAATTTTGCCAAAGTCTATGGCAAAAGCCAGTCCAGAAAAATATGCTTGCCGATTTTCCTTTATTCTTTATTGGTTTATGAAACTTTCCTATCCAATTGTGATTTGCTTTTATGGACTTCAAAAGTTATGCACAAAAAGAATTGAAAAATCCAAGAAAAATGTCACAGTGACTGAGGACGAACTTGAAAGCATCATCGACACAATGGAAGAAGAAGGCGTTTTGGGCAAGGAGCAGGCGGATATTTTGCAGGGGACTTTCAAAATTCAAGAGGCAACCGCACACGATATCATGACGCACAGAGTTGATGTTGTGTTTTTGGATATAAACACCACAAATGAAGAAATTGAAAAACTTTTCTTGGAGCATGAATACAGCAGATGGCCGGTTTATCAAGATAACACCGACAATGTGGTTGGGGTGTTGAACATAAAGGATTATTTCAACGCAAAAATTGTGGGCAAGGAGTTTAAACTTGCGGACATTATGACCAAACCTCTTTTCACGGCTGAAAACACAGTTGTTGACACGCTGATAAAAGAGATGCAAAAAGAGAAAAAACATCTTGCCATTGTTGTTGATGAGCATGGCGGCGTTTCCGGGATTGTGAGCATGGAGGACTGTGTTGAAACAATATTTGGTGAAATTTTTGATGAAACGGACGAGGACGAAACCGAGCCAAACATTGAGCAAATTGGCGATGACGAATATGATATAGATGCCGAAATCACCATTGAGGAACTGTTTGACCGCTTGCAAATTGAAAACTTGCCAGAAAATCCATATCAATCTGTAAATTCTTTCATATTTGATTTGTCAGAAGATGTTCCTGAAAAAGGGAACAAATATGTTTACAAAACCATTGACGAAATCATTGATGACGAAGGGAACTTAACCGAACATAGAATAAACATGATTTTCACCGTCACCGAAGTTGATGCAAGAAGGGTTGTTAGGGTGAAACTTAAATTAGAATATGTTGATGAAGTCAAAAAGACAGAAAATGATGAAAAATAGTTTTGTAAATTTGCTGTAAATGTGTTAAAATAATAAACATAAGGAGAAAAATATGAACAACACTGAGAGAGTAATTAAGCCACACCTTGTTAAACCAATGCTTGAAAATATTGTTTTTGACAAAAGACAGTTGCCAGCACCAAACACAATGATAAACATCAAGCCAGAAGACATGGTTGATGTGAGAAAAATTTCGGAAGAGATTGTAAAAGTGACAATTCAAAGAACTTTGGTTGTTTCACCAGACAATCTTATGAGACTTGCTGTTGCAATGAGCATTGAAATTACTATTGACAGCATTGAGTTTATGAAATTGCAGTCGCCAAAGGAATACATCAAAAACAGCCAACCTGTGAGAATTTTGATTTCTTACATTTCAAGTTTAATCACCGACCTCACCATGAACACATTCTTAGGGCCAATTGTCACACCACCAAACATACAGGAATAGTGCGGGGACAACTAGAATTTCTTAACGCGGACAAGCCCGCCGCTGTCATTCGGGTACATTCTTCTGCTGTCATTCTGAGCGTAGCGAAGAATCTCGGGCGTGACCGCTAAAATTCGTTTTCCCCGCATGCCCTTTTTAGCACCTCGAAAAATTCCGCTGGACATTTTTCATCGGTATGAGTGAATTTCCAATTTTGTATGCCGGGCAAAGCCCTACGCAAGACAAAATTGGAAAACGGGATTTGAGAGCGTGAAAGTGCGTCTTTGTGGGCGACTCTCTTGCGAAGTAGGGCGTTGGAAAGCCTTGCACGCTGTCATTCTGAGGCGAAGCCGAAGAATCTCAAAGAAAAAAGGCTGAGTTCCTTCACTGCGTTCAGGATGACAGCTGAGAGTGGATGCAAAAAAAATAAATATTAAGGCAAACAAATTGCCTTTATGCGGGCGTAGTACATCGGTAGTATGCGAGCTTCCCAAGCTTGAGAGGTGGGTCCGACTCCCATCGTCCGCTCCAAGCAAAAAAAAACTGCACTTATGGCTCGTTTTTGCCCTTTGGTCAAAAAGCATCGCTTTGGCGTTTGTTTTTTTTGCCTTTTGCCCCGAGTGTAAATCGCGCTACGCTGGCGATTTAGGGCAATCGTTTTAAGTGGAAGCAACATAGAACTGCACTTATGGCTCGTTTTTGCCCTTTCGGTTATGGTTATGAAAGAGATTTTTAAAAACAGAAGTGTAAATTTTGAAAAGTTAAAGAATTTTGGTTTTAAAGAAGCCAAAAATGGTTTTATTTTTCGCAAAGACATTTTGGGCGGGGATTTTGATGTGGTTGTTGAAATTTCCATGACAGGTGAAGTCTCCACCAAAGTTTTTGACAAATGCTCTGGCGAGCAATATGTTTTGCATCTTATGAAAGATGCTGTTGGAGAGTTTGTTGGAAGTGTTCGAGCGGAATATGAACAACTTTTGCAACAAATCTGTGACAGTTGTTTCGAAAGAGATGCCTTTAAGTGTGAACAATCGAAAGAAATAATTGAATATATCAGGCAAAAATATGGTGACGAACTTGAATATCTTTGGGAAAAACTTCCAAACGCGGCAATCTGGCGAAGGAAGGACACGCGAAAGTGGTATGGCGTGATGATGGTTATGCCAAAGAAAAAATTGGGGTTGAAAAGTGATGAACTTGTTGATGTGTTGGACCTTCACACCGACCCCGATTTGAAAGTTGTGAATGGCAAAACGATTTTTGAAGGTTACCACATGAATAAAAAATATTGGATAACAATTTGCCTAGATTATTCTGTTCCCACAGAAAAAATCAAAGAATACATAGATTTAAGTTACAAATTGGCAAAAAAATAAAAACACTTTGTGTGTAATTTTTCTTTGTTTGAGAATTTTTATATGCTATAATGATTTTGTTTTTGAAGGAGGAAAAATGAAAAGAGTTGTTGTTGAAGGAAGTCAGTGGGGAGACGAAGGAAAAGGAAAAATAACCGACTATTTTTCCGGAAAAGCGGACATTGTTGTTAGGTTTCAGGGCGGAAACAATGCGGGACACACTATTGTGTTTGGAGGCAAAAAATTTGCTGTTCGCCTTTTGCCATCTGGCATTTTTCACGAGGGCGTGATTTGCGTTTTGGCATCGGGAATGGTTATTTCGCCAAGCGGATTTTTTGAAGAAGTTGAAGCACTTAAAAAGGCAGGAATTGACACTTCGCGCATCAAAATCTCGGACAGAGCAAGTGTGCTTTTGGATTATCACAAACTTTTGGACGGGGCAAATGAGCGGGCTCTTTCTGGCAGCAAAATTGGCACAACGGGGCGCGGAATTGGCCCTTGTTACACCGACAAAGCAAGCAGAATTGGGCTTAGGATGTGCGACCTTTTGGATGCAAAAACTCTGAAAAACTGCTTGACCAGAACTTTGCAATTTAAGAACAGGGAACTCAAATCTTATGGGCTTGACCCAATCGATTTTGACACGCTTTACAAAGAGTGCTTAAAATATGGCAAAAAGTTGAAGCCATATGTGACGGACACCTCCGTTTTCTTGCAAAATGAGATTAAGAAAGGAAGCAAAATTTTGTTTGAAGGGGCGCAAGGTGCTATGCTTTGCCTTACGCACGGAACATATCCATATGTCACCTCATCATCACCAATGTCTGTTTCAATTCCACTTTCTTGCGGCATTCCACCAAAGAGCATAGATTATGTGCTTGGCATTGCAAAAGCCTACACCACAAGAGTTGGCGAGGGCCCATTTCCAACAGAACTTTTTGGCGAATTTGCAGACGAACTTCGTGAGCGTGGGCATGAATATGGCACGGTTACAAAAAGGCCAAGAAGAATTGGTTGGCTGGACATCAACATCTTAAATCATTGCGCAAGAATTTCTGGCGTGGACGGTTGGGCAATAACTCTTCTTGACGTGCTGACGGGCGTGGATAAAATCAACATTTGCGTGGGCTATGAATATAAGGGGCAAACGATAACAACCATTCCTGCAACTTTGGAAGAATATCAAGCCTACAAGCCAATTTACATAACAATGGACGGCTGGAAAAAGGATATCTCAAATGTGAAGTCCTTTGAAGAGTTGCCAAAGAACGCAAAGAAATATTTGCAAAAGATTGAAAAATTGACAAATGTTCCAATTGCGCTTTTCTCAGTTGGGCCAGACAGAGAACAAACGGTTATTTTGCACGACCCTTTTGAAGATTAGAACAAAAAGTGACAAAATTCACTTTGAAATTGAGGTAAAGTTTTTGCTTTGTGACACAAAAACTTTACTTTTTTTTGGCAAAGGACTAAAATATTTAGGTAAAAGGAGAAAGTATGAAAATTAAACCAATTTTTGATAGAGTTGTTTTGCTTCCAAAAGAGGCAGAAAGCAAAACTGCAAGCGGAATTTTTTTGCCATCCGCTTCGCTTGAAAAATCTCAAATAGGCAAAGTGGTTGCTGTTGGCGAGGGCGGAATCGTTGACGGAAACAAAGTTGAAATGCAAGTTAAGGTTGGGCAAGAGGTGTTGTTTGCCAAATACAGCGGCACAGAATTTGATTTTGAAGGCAAAAAATATGTTATCGTCAAACAAAATGACATTTTGGCGATTTTGGAATAGGAGGCGGATATGTCAAAGATGATTTTACAAGGCGAGCAGGCTCGCAAAGCGCTTGAAACAGGCGTGAATAAACTTGCGGACACGGTTAAAATAACCCTTGGACCAAAGGGAAGAAATGTGGTTTTGGGCAAAAAATATGCCACACCACTCATCACAAATGACGGCGTTACAATCGCAAAGGAAATTGAACTGCAAGACCCTTATGAAAACTTGGGCGCAGAACTCATACGTGAAGTTTCTGTTAAAACAAACGATGTTGCGGGCGACGGCACAACAACTGCTTGTGTTTTGGCTCAGGCAATCATTCGTGAAGGCATTAAGAATTTTGCCGCAGGCGCAAATCCAATCATTATGAAAAACGGCATATTCAAAGCGGTTGATGTTGCGGTTGAGGAACTTAAAAAACTTTCCAAGCCAGTTTCAAACAGCAAAGACATTCAGCAGGTGGCATCGATTTCGGCCGGCGATGAAGAAATTGGAAAACTTATTGCAGAGGCAATGGACAAAGTTGGCGCAGATGGCGTTATAACCGTTGAAGAGGCGCAAACAATGCAAACCGAACTTTCAGTTGTGGAAGGAATGCAGTTTGACCGCGGATATCTTTCGCCATATATGTCCACAAACACCGAAAAAATGATTGCCGAAATGGATAATCCATATATTTTGATAACCGACAACAAAATTTCCAATTTAAACGAAATTTTGCCTGTTTTGGAACAAATTGTTAAGATTGGTGGCAAACTTTTGATTATTGCAGACGATGTTGAAGGCGAAGCATTAACCGCACTCATTTTAAACAAACTTCGTGGCTCACTTTCTGTTGTTGCTGTTAAAGCACCAAGTTTTGGGGATAAGAGAAAGGCGATGCTTGAAGATATTGCCATTTTAACAGGTGGCACATTTGTTTCAAGCGAACTTGGAATAGATTTCAAAACGCTGACGCTTGACAATCTTGGACGGGCAAAAACTGTCAGAGTTGACAAGGACACCACAACCATTGTTGAAGGTGCGGGCAGACAGGAAGAAATTAAGGGACGAGTTAAACAAATTAAAGACCAAATCAAAAACACCACAAGTGACTATGAAAAAGAAAAGTTGTCTGAAAGACTTGCCAAACTTGCTGGCGGCGTGGCGGTGATTAAAGTTGGCTCGGCAACAGAAGTTGAAATGAAAGAGAAAAAACTTCGCATTGAGGATGCTCTTTCTGCAACAAAAGCGGCTTCCGAAGAGGGCGTTGTGCCAGGAGGCGGAGTTGCACTTTTGAAAACAACCGCTGCAATCAAAAAACTTGTTGAAAGCCTAAGCGGTGATGAAAAAACAGGGGCGGCAATTGTGCTTAGAGCGGTGGAAGAGCCTGTTAGACAAATTGCAAGCAATGCCGGAATTGATGGCGGAGTTGTTGTGAATAGGATTTATGAAAATCTTGACAAGCCGGCTTTTGGCTTTGATGCTTTGAACAACGAATATGGCGACATGATTAAGAAGGGAATACTAGACCCAACAAAAGTCACACGTTCAGCACTTCAAAATGCCGCATCGGTTTCTGCAACTCTTCTCACAACTGAGGCGCTTGTTGTTGAAATTGAAGAGCCAAAGAAAGCGGAGGAGAGAGAAGTCTATTAGGCGAAAACTGCGCTGAGGGCTCGTTTTGTCGCAAGCGACAAAAGCATCGCTTTGAGGCTTGTTTTCGCCTCCCTTTGCCCCGAATGTAAATCGTAGCAACGCTTGGCGATTTAGGGCAATTGCTCTTGCGAAGAAAAATCTTCGAAGTTTTGTGAAAGCAAAGTTTCGAAGTTTTTTTATTGGAAGATGCGACTATGCCCACTTTTATTTTTCCAGCCGTCAGTGATGGATTTTTCTTTTTAATGATGCTCGCAATGCAAAAAAACAAAAAATTGGTTTTCTTTTGCTAACTTTTCTTTTTTCTAAAAGAAAAGTTAGAGGAATTTTGAAATTTATTTGGTATATATAGGTTAACAGAGGTTTGGATTTTTGCAAGGTAAAGGTTTCAGTCCGGAATGGCTCGAAGAACTCAAAAGAAAAAACGATTTGGTTACTATTGCATCAAATTATTTGAGATTAGAGCAAAAAGGGAATAGGTTTTGGGCTTGTTGTCCATTTCATAGCGAAAAAACGCCGTCATTCACAATCAACAATGACGAAGGTTTTTATCATTGTTTTGGCTGCAAAGAATCTGGAAATGTTATCACATTCATAATGAAAATGGAAAATCTTGATTTTATGGATGCAGTCAAGTTTCTTGCGGACAGGGCGGGCATGGAAATTCCCCAAATGCAAGATAAGGAAAAATTTGATGCTGCAAAAAAGAAAAAATCCAGGCTTTTGAGTGCGCTTGACTATGCTTACAAGCACTATGTGGAAAATCTTTATGGCAAAGACGCCAAGCAGGCGCAGGAATACATAAAGAAAAGAAGATTCACAACGCGAGAGTTGAATGATTTTCAAATTGGCTACTCAAAAAATTGGACAGAAATTGTGGACTATTTGAGAGGCAAGGGCTTCACGGACAGCGAACTTCTTGAAGCGGGAATTGCAAACAAAAAAGACGGGGCACTGTTTGATATGATTGGCGGAAGGCTTGTGTTTCCAATTTTCAACTCTTTTGGGGAATGTATTGGTTTCAGTGCAAGGGCGCTTGAAAAAACTGACTTTGCAAAATATAAAAACACAGCTGAAACGCCTGTTTTCCAAAAAGGAAAGGTTGTGTTTGGCATCAATCTTTTGAAAGCGCAAAAGCAACAACAACTTTTGGACAAGATTATTCTTGTTGAGGGGCAGATGGATGTCATTGCAATGCACAAAGGTGGCTTCAAACAAACTGTTGCATGCATGGGCACCGCGCTGACCAAAGACCATGTTCAAGAGTTGAAGCGTTATAATGAAAACATTGTTCTTTGCTTTGATAACGATGGTGCGGGCGAAAAAGCAACTGTTAGGGCAATCAATACGTTCCGCAATGAGAATGTCAATTTGAAGGTGGTTAAACTTTCTGGCGGCAAAGACCCTGACGAAGTTTTAAACAATCTTGGCAAGGAAAAACTTAAAGAGATGATTGACAACGCCTTGCCTTACATGGAATGGCTGATTGAATATTACAAAAACAGGCACAATCTTGACGATGCCGAAGAAAAAGGCAGGTTTGTGAAAGAGGTTTTGGCGGAAATTTCAAAATTGGACAGCCCATCGCTTTATGAGCCATATCTTGAAATTGTGCGCGATTTAACCAAAATCCCAATTGATATTTTGAGGCGAGATATTTTGCGAATAAACAAAAAAGAAACAAAACCGCTTGAAATTCAGCCAAAAATTCAAGAAAAAGTTGAAAAAGGCGATGAAAAAGCAACAAAATTCATTTTAGCATCACTTTTACACAAGAAAAATTATGTTGACGAAAAGATTGATTACAGAAAACTTTTGGCAGGATATGAAAATTATTTGGATATAATTGATGAGAACTTGCCACTTTCTGCAATATTTGATGATGAGAGTGCAAAAGATGACCAATTTTTGATGGAACTTTTGAATTTCAATTTTTCAGAATTTGACGGGGATGTGCAAACATATTTCAAAAATTGTGTTTGGAAAGTGGCAGAACAAAAACTGAGAGAGATGCAACAGAAAATAAACGAACAATACAAAAACAGCGAAAATTTATTAGAGCGGGGCGAGTTTGCAAAAAAACTTGGGCAAATTGCTTTGCAACTAAAAAACAAAAGTTTGGAGGAATTTAATGTCAGAAACAGCAGAACAACAAGCCAAAATTAAAACACTATGCGATAAAATTCAGGCGCTTGCCATGAAAAAAGGGTCAATAAACCAAGAGGATGTTTGCTTTCCACTTATCAAAGCGGGCGCAAATGGCGAGGATATTGACAAATTTTTGCAGTTGCTTGAAAAACGCGGCGTGAAAATAATCAAAACCAATGATGAAGATTTGTATAAGGATGATTTTTCCGACATTGTTATGTCGGCAAGCGTGGACGACCCAGTGAAAATGTATTTGAAAGATATTGGCAAAGTGCCTCTTCTTTCTGCGGAGGCGGAAAAGGAACTTGCCAAAAAGGTTATGCAGGGTGACGAACACGCAAAATCTGTTTTGTGCGAGGCCAACCTTCGTTTGGTTGTCAGCGTGGCAAAGAGATATGTTGGAAAAACTTCCATGTCCTTTCTTGACCTCATTCAAGAAGGAAACATGGGGCTTTTGCGTGCAGTTGATAAATTTGATTACACAAAAGGCTTCAAATTTTCCACTTATGCCACATGGTGGATTAGACAAGCCATAACGCGTGCCATGGCGGACCAATCAAGAACAATCCGCATTCCTGTGCATATGGTTGAAACAATCAATAAATATGTTAAAGTTGTGCGCTCACTCATGCAAAAACTTGGACGAGACCCAACGATTGAAGAAATTGCCGATGAACTTGGAATTACTGTTGCAAAAGTTATGGAAATTCAAAGAACGGCGCAAGACCCAATTTCTCTTGAAACACCAATGGGTGAGGAAGATGACGGAAAAATGGCGGATGTTATTGTTGACGAGAGCGCCAAATCTCCAATCGACAGCGCCACCCAATCCCTTTTAAGAGAACAACTTTTGGCGGTTATAGACACGCTTACTCCGCGTGAGCAAGAGGTTATTCGCCAGCGTTATGGGCTTATGGACGGCAGGCAAAAAACTTTGGAGGAAGTTGGAAAAGAATTTTCTGTCACCAGAGAGCGTATAAGACAAATTGAGGCAAAAGCGCTCAGAAAACTAAAACATCCAAATCGCAGCAAAAGGCTTGCAGATTTTGTTGAATAGTGATATTATTTTAAGCGGGAGTATTTTATGAACATAGAAAACATTTTGAAATATCAAAACATGGACAGCGAACTTTTTAAGATTGAACAAAAGTTGTCATCAAGTCCATATCGAAAAAAGGCAAACGAACTCACAGCCATTGCAAAGAGATCGCAAAATCGTTCAACCGAACTTGAAGCGGAAGCAGAAAAAGTGCTTGCGGACATTTCTGACATCAAAGAGAAATATGAATTGAACAAGAAAAAACTTGATGAAATGCTTGGCGGAAAGGTTGACAGCATGACGATGGAGGATTTAGAAAAAGCAAACGGGCTGAAAGGCAAAATTGCATCCAACTTAAACATTTTGGAAAAATTATTGCAAAAGGCAGCCGAGAATGTGAACAGAATTTTGGCAGATTTCAACAAGGCAAAGAAAACATTTGATGATGCAAGAAGTCAATTTGCGGTTTGCAAACAAAAAATTGACGAAGAAACAAAGGCTTTGGAGCCAGAGAAGGAAAAAATCCGCAAAGAACTTGAAAAACTTGAAAAAGATGTTGATGCCACGCTTATGGCAGAGTATAAGAAAAAGAGAGCAGACAACATTTTTCCTGTGATTGTTCCACTTGAAGGCGAAAATTTTTGTGGCAGATGCAGAATGGAACTTCCAAAAGTTGCCATTTCGCGCCTCAAAGAAAAAGGCATAATCACTTGCGAACACTGCAAAAGATTTATTTATAAAAAATAAAAAACCTAAAAATTTGGGCAAAAATTTAAAAAATAACGCAAAAAAGCGTTATTTTTTGTTTTTTAGGATGGTTTTTATGGCATAAACAAATTTTTCTATTTCTTGATAAGTGTTGAAATATGAAAGCGAAACTCGCACAGCACCGCTGTCCAGTGTGCCAAGCCATTTGTGTTTAAGTGGGGCGCAGTGATAGCCGCCGCGCACGCATATGGACCATTTTTCGTTGAGTATATTTGCCACATCGTTGGAATTTACAAGCGGAACATTAAACGCAAAAACTCCGCTTGTGTTTTCTGTTTTTGTGTATATTTCAAGTGGCAGTTTTGAAAGTTCATAGTGCAAATAAGTTGTCAAATCTTCCAATTTTTCATGAATTGCCAAAAAATTTTCTTCCACAAAATTTAACCCTTCGCCAAAGGCAAGAATGGCGGGCGATGGAAGCGTGCCACTCTCAAAACGCTCTGGGCTGTTTTTGGGCTGAACAAGTTCCAAAGAATTGGTGCCTGTTCCTCCAAAGTGAATTGGCGAAAGTTCAAAATCCCCGTTCAATGCCAAAATACCCACACCTTGCAAAGAATAAAACCCTTTGTGAGGGGCAAGCGCAAGCATATTTATGCCGCTCTCTTTCATGTTGTATTTCACATGACCGCCACTTTGCGCACCGTCAACCAAAAACAAAATTCCTCTTTGAGACAAATTTTTTGCAATTTCATCCACAGCGGCGGTGTCACCATTCACATTTGAAATATGATTGCAAACAACAAGATAGGTGTTCTCGTTTAGGGAATTTTCGATGTCTTGCCAAATAACGCCTTCTTTTCCCGTTTGCTGGCAAATTGTGTAAGAAAAGGTGGCATCAATTTCTTTAAGATGTTCAAGTGGGCGCGCAACAGAGTTGTGTTCATTGGGCGTGCAAACCACATGTCCGCCCTCTTTGTGACTTCCCAAAATTGCCAAATTCAGCGCCTCGGTGCAGCCACTTGTGAATATGATTTTGTCTGGCGTGGTGCCCAAATATCTTGCGGCATGTTCTCTCACTTTTTCAACTTCAATCGCGGTTTTTATTGCCATTTTGTGTCCACTTCTGCCCGGATTTGCAGTGAAATTTGTCATGGCATTCAAAACTGCTCGCTGAACATTTTTCGGCTTGACAAAAGTTGATGCCGAATTGTCTAAATAAATCATGTTACCTCTTAATCAAAATTATTATATTACTAATATAATATTTTAGGGGCGATTTTGTGCATAAGGAGGAGGCTTATGAATTACACTCTTGCAGTTTTCACATCTCGCTATGCCACCTTGAATTTTGCAAATTTGCTAAGAGCAAATCGAGTTCCTGTTGCAATTATAAACACTCCACAAAGCCTTTCTCGTGCCTGTGGAATTTCTGCTAAATTTTTAAGTGACTACTATTCTTTGGTGCAGTCACTTTTGCCGCAAATGAATTTGGCAACCTTTGTTGGCTTTTATTCCATGATTGAAAATGGCGGGAGGTTGAATATAATAAAATTATAAAAATTCACATAAAATAATAAAATGAAGTGGTTTTTTGCGATTTTTTTCGCATTTTCGCTCATTTTTTTGACATTTTTTGGCATAAATTGCATTTATGGCAGTTTTTTCCCTGTGAGATTTGAAGAAGAAATAAGCAGCGCAAGTGAGGAATTTGGCGTGGAAAAAGCGGTTATTTTTTCTGTTATAAATGTTGAAAGCCACTTCAACTCTGAGGTGGTTTCTCCAAAAGGGGCGGTTGGGCTTATGCAAATTTTGCCAGCCACGGCGCAGAGCCTTCAAAAAGAGTTCGATTTGAAAAATCCAAAAGATAACATATTCATTGGCACAAAATATTTGGCAAAATTATTGCAACGGTTTGAAAATCTTGAAACAGCACTTTGTGCCTATAATGCAGGGCCAACAACTGTTGCAAAGTGGCTTGCAGATAGGGAGTGTAGTGATGACGGAAAAACTTTGAAAAAAATTCCCTATGAGGAAACGCGGAACTACATTCAAAAGTTTAGGAAAAATTTGAAATATTATCAAACGAAAATAAAAAAATGAAAATGTCCAAAAAATATGGACATTTTTGTTGTTTTGTTGTAAAATAGGCGTATGCGGATATGGCGGAATGGCAGACGCGCTGGATTTAGGTTCCAGTCCGAAAGGGTGGAGGTTCAAGTCCTCTTATCCGCACCAGAACGAAACTAAATTGAACCTGTTCTAAAAAGCGGGACAACGGGGTTTACCCAAGTCCCACTTTTTAGCCCATTCTTTTGCAGTGGGCAAGTTGTTTGGCTGTTTGTAAAACGACACCTTGTCAGCGTGCGTCAGCACGCTCTCGTTAATAAGACAATGTGTCGTCTAATGCTCCCAAAGAATATTTTGCTTTAAATATTTGTGTAACTTGCAAAAACATGATACAAAATAACCATAAGTATGTTATAATATCTATAAGAAGGATTAAAATGAACGATTTTGAAAAAAGAATAAATCTCAATATAAAGTTAGATGAATTGGCAAAAAATGTCTGCGAGAATAATAATTTGGGAGATTTTAAAAGTTGCAAAGTAATTAAAATCGGTTATGAAGATTTTAATTTTGTGCTGACAACAAATAGTGGCAAATTTGTGGTAAAAGTTTTCAATAAAAGTAGATTAGATAAAGATTGTGAAAATCTTGCAAGACGTGCTTCGCTGCCCTATGAAAAAGGTTTTTCTTGCCCTAAAATATATAAATCTGGCCGCAGTTTAATATATAAAATAGTTATAAATGGCGTAAAATATCGCCTGCTCGTTATGGAATATATAAACGGAAAAGATTTCTATACACTCAAAGAGTTGCCGACAGATTTAGAATTGGAACAAATTGCTCATGAAATGGCAAAACTAAACAATATTGAATTTAATCCACCTTTTATTTACGACCATTGGGCAATAGTCAATTACGCAAAAGAATATGAAGAAAACATACATCTTATTCAAGGCAAAGACAAGAAATTTTTAGATAAGGCTTTAATGCTTTTTAATTCTGTTGATTTTTCAAAATTGAAATATGGCTTTGTTCATGGCGACATTATTAAAACAAATGTTTTGAGAGATAAAAATGGAAAACTTTATTTCATAGATTTCTCTGTTTCTAACTACTTGCCAAGAATTGTCGATCTTGCAGTCACGATTGGAGATTTGTGCTTAGATATAAACAATTTTAGCGAAACAAAGAGAAAGTCACAATTGTTCCTTAACGCCTATGAAAGCAGCACAAAACTGTCTAAATATGAAAAAGAATGTTTGAGTAAATTTTTATATTGTCATCAGGCAATTACTGTGCTCGAAACAACTCGTGAAAAGATTGTAGAAAACAACAATAGCGA
>CANRFP010000020.1 GCA_947629895.1 uncultured Clostridia bacterium
AGTGACAAGTCGATTGAGAGAGCGAAAGTTCTCGATAAAAAAAAGACCAAAAACAAATAACTAAACTTTAAACTATTTAAATTGTAAAAAAAGACAGACCAAACGGCCTGTCTTTTTTTATTGTTTAGTTTGAGATTCTTCGCTACGCTCAGAATGACAGCGGGTGTCTTTTAATTATTATAGAAAGAAGATGTTTGATTTTCTTTTGGTTACTTTTCTGCGAAAAATAAAAAAATAATTAGTTGATTTTCTTTTGGTTACTTTTCTTTTTTCCAAAAGAAAAGTAACAAAAGTAACCTGAAAAGGAAAAAACTCATATATTCTCATAGGAGTTTTTATGAGGAAAAAATGTTTGGTTGTTTATGGTGGAAAAAGTGTTGAACATGACATCTCGGTGATTACTGCCCTGCAAGCAGTGAGGTTTTTGCCAAAAGTTTATGAGCCAATTTTGGTTTACATAGACAAAAACGGCATTTGGTGGGTTGGCGACAACTTATCCGATTTGAATATCTATCAAAATTTTAGAAAATACGTTAAAAACGCAAAGCAAGTGACCTTTATTTTGGGCGAGAAAATTTTGCTTGCCAAAAAGAAAAACAAATTTGTGCATTACTGCGATGTTGGGGTGGTGCTTAACTGCTGTCATGGGCGAGTGGGCGAGGATGGTTGCCTCTCTGGAATTTTCGAAACTTGCGAAGTGCCGCATTCTTCTTCCGGCGTGATGTCGGCTTCCGTGTGCATGGATAAAGTGATTATGAAAGACATTTTGAAAGCAAACAACATTCAAATTCCGGAATATGTTCATTTTAACAAGTGCTCATATGACAAGGCGAAAGTTTTGAAAGCCATCAAATTTCCACTGATTGTAAAACCGGCAAATCTTGGCAGCAGCATTGGGATTTCTGTGTGCCACAACGAAAGCGAATTTGATAAGGCCGTGGAACTTGCCTTTTCTTTTGATACCAAAGTTTTGGTTGAAAAATTGGTGGAAAATTTGCGCGAGTTTAATTGCGCTTGCTTTTGTTATCACGGCGAGCACATTGTTTCAAGTGTTATGGAAGTGACCAAAAAAGATGAAATTTTCACCTTTGAAAACAAATATATTCAGCGTGGCGGAACAAGCAAAGAGGTGGAAAGAGGGCTTGCCAAGAAAATTCAGGCGCTAACGGAAAAAGTTTTTGAAATTTTGGACTGCAAAGGCGTTGTGCGTGTGGATTTTCTGTTTGATGAGGCAACGAAAACGCTTTTTGTGAACGAGGTGAACACGATTCCTGGCTCGCTTGCATTTTATTTGTTTAAGGACATAAAATTTGAAGAAATTTTAAACTCAATTTTGTCGCAGGGCGAAGAGGATATGGAAGAAAAACAAAACCTCATAACCACTTTTGACAGCGATGCGATTAGGGTTTTTCAAGATTTTTCAGAAAGTGTGAAAAAGTGATGTGATTTTTGTCAAAATTTCACTAATTTTGTCATGGTGGCTGAATTTGCATTGGCATATATTAAAATACTTCATATTTTAATTGGGAGGCAGTTATGCAATTAAAAAATCTTGTTAAAAACGTCAAAAATTTTGGAGATTTGGAAATTTCAAACGTTTGCAGAGAGCATGAGAAAGTGAAGAAAAATGATGCTTTCTTTTGTTTTTCAAAGGACAAAGCCACCGCATTTGAAAGGTGTGAAGCGGCTTTAAAAAACGGCGCCGCTGTTTGCTTTTCCCATTTCGATTTTGAAAATGAACGCATACTGAAAACGAACGACCCTCGCAGCTTGTTTGCCAAAGCGTGTGCGGCGTTTTATGACAGAGTTTGCGATAATTTGAAAATTGTTGGCATAACGGGAACGAATGGCAAAACAACAACCTCTTATATAATTGCCGAAATGCTTAAACGCAATGGGAAAAAAGTGGGAATAATTGGCACAAGTGGCGTGGTTTATGGCGGAAAATCTTATGACTGCCCGCTCACAACGCCAGACGCTGATTTTTTGCACAAAACTTTTAAAGATATGGCTGATGTGGGTGTGGAATATGTGATTATGGAGGTTTCTGCCCATGCCATCGAACAAAAAAGAATTGATGGAATTAAGTTTGAAGTTGGAGTTTTGACAAACATCACGCAAGACCACTTGGATTATTTCAAAACACTTGATGCTTATGCACAAACAAAACTTTCATTTTTCACCAAAGAGCATATGAAAAGAGCGATTATTTGCGCCGATGACAACATCGCTTTTAATTTTTTGCCAAAGTGCAGAGTGCCTTATCAAACTTATGGAATTTTAAGTCCAAGCGACACCTTTGCGATTGATATTTTATGTTCGATGACAGGCACGCGTTTTGTTGCCAATGTTTGTGATGAAGTTGTGGATATAAAAACAAATTTGATTGGAAAATATAACGTTTACAACTCGCTTGCCTCTCTTGCAGTTTGCAAATGTCTTGGCCTTAACAGCAAAGAACTTGCGCTTGGCATGAATTTTATAAATCCTGTTGAGGGGCGGTTTAATGTGTTTAATATTGACGGGAAGTTTGTTGTGGTGGACTATGCACATTCGCCAGACAGCCTTATGAATGTTTTAACAACAGCCAAAAATCTTACAGACAAAAAGGTTTTTGTTGTTTTTGGATGCGGAGGAAATCGGGACAGGGATAAGCGTGGAAAGATGGGCAGAATTGCCGAAAATTTTGCCGATTTTGTGTGTTTGACAGACGACAACCCTCGATTTGAAGAAGAGATGGACATTATAAAAGAGATTGAAAGCGGCATGAAAAAAGGCCATTTTGTGGAGCCGGACAGAAGAGTGGCAATAACAAAAATGATTTCTTTGGCAAGACCGGGTGACATTGTTGTGATTGCTGGCAAGGGCGCAGAGAAATATCAAGAAATAAAAGGGCAAAAATATCCATATAATGATTATGACGTGATTTATTCTTACAGCAATTCGACCAAAGGTGGTTACAAGGAGTTGTCATGACGATAAGATTTTTGATATGTGGGCTTTTTTGCCTTTGTTTTGCCACGCTCATAGCGCCTGTGGTGCTTATGATTTGCAAAAAGTTAAAAGCCTCACAAAGCATTTTGCAATATGTGGACAAGCACAAATCTAAGGAAGGAACGCCAACAATGGGCGGGCTGATTTTTCTTTTGACAACGCTTTTTTCTGCCTGCTTTATGCTTAAATACAACGCTTTTTTGGCGTGGTTTACGCTTGCAGTGACTTTTTGTTATGCACTTTTGGGCTTTTTGGACGATTTTTTGAAAATTCACAACCATCACAATGAAGGGCTTAAACCCTATCAAAAAATTGTTGGACAAGTTGGCATTGCGCTTGTGATTGCGGCGTTTTGCTATATGTCGGGCTACACCACTTTGAGATTTTTTGGACTTGAATTTGACATCGGGTGGGCGGTTATTCCTCTCATAATTTTGGTTATGGTGGCAACTGTGAACAGCGTCAACCTCACTGATGGACTTGACGGGCTGGCCGGCGGGGTTTGCTTTGTTTACTGCCTTGTGTTTGGAATTATTTTGGCGTGTTTTGGACTTTCCGAATATCAAAACATGGCGATGCTTTGTTTTGGTATGAGCGGGGCGCTTTTGGGCTTTTTGATTTTCAACTGCTTTCCAGCAAAAATTTTTATGGGTGACACCGGCTCGCTTGCACTTGGCGGCTTTATTGGCATAACCGCCGTTTTGTCGGGGTTAGAACTGCTTTTGCCAATTATGGGCATTATGTTTGTGCTTTCGGCGCTGTCGGACATCATTCAAGTGTTGCATTACAAGCGCACCAAAAAGCGAGTGTTTTTGATGGCGCCACTTCATCATCATTTTGAGAAAAAGGGAGTGCATGAAAACAGAATTGTTGTAGTATATATAGTAATAACTGCGGCAGTTTGCGTTGGGGTTCTTGCAGGAGTTCTTGCCGCTGGAATTTAGCCAAAGGTAGGATTATGAAAGTTAAGAACAAAAATGTTTTGGTGTATGGGCTTGGCGACAGTGGACGAGCAGCCATAAATCTTTTGAGAAAACACAAGGCGCACGTGAGTTTTTATGATGACAACTTGGCGTTTAGGGAATATGTTGGCTTTGAAAGAGAGCCTCAAAAACAGGACTATGATTTTGTTGTGATTAGCCCTGGCATCAAGTGCATTGGCAATTCGCTTTTGGAAAATTTTAGAGAGAGAAAAATTCCAATTTTCAGCGAACTTGACCTTGCATATTTTTTCAGCAAAGGAAAAATTGTTGCCATAACAGGCACAAATGGAAAGACAACTGTCAGCATGTTAACAAACAAAATTTTGCGTGCGGCGGGCTATAAAACTTTTTTGTGCGGGAACATTGGGCTTCCATTTTCGGCGGTGTGTGAAGAAACCACAAAGGACAGTGTGACGGTTTGCGAAGTGAGCAATTTTCAACTTGAGACAACCAATTTTTTTCATCCACACATTGCTTGCATTTTAAATTTGAAGCCCGACCATTTGGACAGGCATGGCAGTTTTGGGGAGTATGTTGAGGTTAAAAGCAGAATAGCAAAAAACATGAAATTGCGTGACACCTTAATTTTGAATTTTGACGATGAAATCACAAAATTGTTAAAAATTCACAAAAAAATCGAGTTTTTTTCAAAAAATAGGCTGAAAAAAGGTGTTTTTTTGTGGAAAAGTGCAATTTTTGTTAATAAAAAAAATGTTTTGGATGTGAAAGATATTCCTCTTAAAGGCGAAAAAAATTTGGAGAATGTGCTTGCAAGTGTTGCCATATGTTCACATTTTAAAGTGAGCGAAAATGCAATTTTTGATGCTGTCACAAATTTCACTCCGGCATCGCATAGAATGGAAGTTTTGGGAGAAATGAATGGCGTGACCTATGTTGATGACAGCAAAGCCACAAATGTTGCATCAACTGTTGCCTGCGTTGAGGCCTTCTCTGACAAGCCAATTTTTTTGCTTATGGGCGGGAGGGGAAAAGAGATAAGTTATGACGATTTTTTCTCTTTAAAATTTCCTTTAAAAAAAGTTGTTTGCTTTGGTGAAGAGAGCAATAAAATTTTTGAAAGTGCAAAAAAATTTGGCTATGATGCGATAAGTTTTGAAAAATTTGACGATGCAGTTTTGTGGTGCATCAACAATTGTGAAAGTGGCGATTTTTGCATATTAAGTCCTGCGTGTTCAAGTTTTGATGAATTTTTATCTTACGCCGAAAGGGGAGAGCGTTTTAAAGGGCTGGTGCTTGGGTTATGAAAAACAAGCTTTCAAGAAGGGAAATTTATGTCGTTTTGCTTGTGCTTTCTCTTGTTGTTTTTGGCTGCATTATGGTTTACAGCGCAAGCAGTTATTCGGCAAATTATCATTATCACAACCAATTTTTCTTTTTATACAAACAAATTTTTGGGGTTGTGCTTGGCGTTTTTGCCATGTTTTTCTTTGCATTTTTTGATTATCATCTGTTGAAAAAGTTTAAGTATTACATTCTTATTGGCAGCATTGTTTTGCTTGTGTTGGTGTTTATTCCAGGCCTTGGCGTGCAAAGTTATGGGGCAAATCGCTGGGTGAGAATTTTGGGGATTTCCATTCAACCTTCGGAAGTGGCAAAGTTTGCTTTGGTGTTGTTTTTGGCATGTTTTCTGTCTGAAAATCATGAAAAAATAAAATCTTTTAAAGGGCTTATTGTTCCGCTTGCGGTGGCGGGCGTTTTGTGTTTGCTTGTGATAATTGAGCCATCAATGAGCGTGACAATGTGTTTGGCACTTGTGACGTTTTTCATGCTTATCTTGGGCGGAATGAGCAAAAAGCACACGCTTATGTTTTCTGGCGTGGGGGCTTGCGCTGTGCCAATTCTAATCTTTCTTGAACCATATCGCTTGAAGAGGTTGTTTGCGTTTATTGACCCTTGGGCAACGCCTCAAGGCGAGGGTTTTCAACTCATTCAATCTTTATACGGGCTGGGCAATGGAGGCTGGTTTGGCGTGGGGCTGTTTAATTCAAGGCAGAAATATCTGTTTTTGCCTTTTGCAGAATCCGATTTCATTTTTTCCATTATAGGTGAAGAAATTGGTTTTTTTGGATGCCTTATTCTCATTGCTGCCTTCTTGGCTTTGGTGCTTTTGCTGTTTAAAATTGGGTTGAATGCAAAAGACCGTTTTGGCTGCTTGCTCGCGTGCGGAGTTGGGATTGTTATTGCAGTGCAAACGCTTTTAAACATTGCTGTGGTGACGGGCAGCATTCCTCCAACGGGCTTGCCACTGCCATTCATTTCAAGCGGCGGAACTTCTGTTGCGGTGTTTATGGCGGGCGTGGGCGTGGCGCTTTCGGTCAGCCGTCACAGCAGACGAACAACGCAAATGGCATAAACATAGAATGGTTAATATGGAAGAAAAACTGATTATAAACGGCGGAAAAAAACTTGTTGGAAGTGTGCAAGTGGATGCCTCAAAAAATCCGATTTTGTGCGCTTGCACTCTATGTGAGGGGGAAGTTTTAATAAAAAATTTTGTTGAGCTTTCAGACACAAATGTTATGCGGGAAATTTTGGAGGTTTTAAACATTCAAACAACGCTGTCTGGAAGCGAACTATACATAAATGCAACAGATGTTAAAAATGCAAAAATCTCGCACGAATTGACGGGCAAACTTCGTGCATCAATTTTCACTTTGGGTGCTCTTTTGGGAAGATTTAGAAGTGCCGTGATTGCACATCCTGGCGGATGCAAAATTGGGCTTAGGCCAATAGATATTTTTTTGAAATCTTTTAGAAAACTTGGGGCAAAGATTATCGAAAGGCACGGCTATCTTTATTGCAACGGCGAAAACTTAAAGTCTGGCGAGGTGATTTTGGATTTTCCAAGTGTGGGTGCAACTGAAAGTTTGATTATGTGTGCAACTTTGCTTGACGGGGAAACAACCTTGAAAAATGTTGCAAAAGAGCCGGAAATTGTTGATTTACAAAACTTTTTAAACAGCATGGGCGCAAAAATATTTGGAGCGGGGACAGATTGCATAAAAATTTGCGGTGTGAAAAAGTTGCACGGCACAAAGTTTGAGGTTATGCCAGACAGAATTGTTGCCGGAACATATCTTTTGGCGGTTGCAACTTGTGGCGGGGACTGCATTGTGGAAAAAGCACTTGCAAGGCACAATGAAAGTTTGATTTCTTTTCTTAAACAAACTGCTTGCGTTCTGGATGTGAAAAGTGATACAATAAGAGTGAAAGCAAGAAAAAGGCTGAACTGTGTTGATAAAATTCAAACGCTGCCCTATCCATTTTTCCCAACCGATTTGCAGCCGCAAATGATGGCTTTGCAAAGTGTTTGCAAAGGCAGCTGCATAATTCAAGAAAATTTGTTTGAAAATCGGTTTGGGTGCGCTGGGGAACTTGTTAAAATGGGAGCAAACATTGAAATAAAGGACAGAAACGCAATAATCAAAGGCGTGGAAACCTTGTATGGCGCAGATGTGTTTGCAACAGATTTGCGAGCCGGGGCGGCACTTGTGATTGCTGGGATGCGGGCGGAAGGCTACACCACAATTCACAATGTGGGCTTTATTGACAGAGGCTACTTTCAAATTGAGAAAAAATACGGCCTTTTGGGCGCTGATATAGTGAGGAAAAATTGAGTAAAAAACTGATTATCACACTTTCAATAATATTTTCAGTTGTGGCGGTGGTGCTAATTCTTTTTTGGACACTTTTTGCTTTGTCCTCAGTGAGTGTGCAGTTTCATTCAACCACGATGAACCTAACAGAAATTTCCCAACAAGAAATTGTTTCGGCTGGGAACTTTCACTATGGGGCGTGCGTGCTTTTTGAAGGAAAAAATAAGTATATTCAAAACATCCAAAATGCCGCACAAAATAACGAAAAACTTGCTTATTTGAAAGTTTTGAACATAGAAACTGTTTTTCCAAACAAAATGGTCATTCATGTTGCGGAAAGAGAGGAAGTTTTTGCCATAAAATCAAATGAACACACATACATTTGTGACAACGAACTGCGCGTTTTGCAGATTGATGCGGACAGGCCCAACTTAATTGAAGTGCAAGGGCTGGAAATAAACAACACTGACATCAAAATTGGTGACTTTTTAAGCGTTAAGCAAGGGGCAATCAAAAAATTTTACAGCGTTATGCTTGAAAATAATCGAAACACGGCGGAGCAACTTGGAAAATTTGCCAAAATTGACATTTCTTCTTATACAGAAAGTTTAACACAAAAAGAATATTATTCATTAACATTAACCACAAGGCAAGGGCAAATCTACATTATCAACAACCCAGATTTTGCCTTCTCAAAAAAGGTGCAACTGCTTTTTTCAATGGAAAGCACACTGTTTTCAAAAACAAATGAGGGCAACATTCTTGATGCTGGCGGAAAAGCAATATATGTGAAAGAAGTTGAAAATGAATACTATTTTGTGCAGCAGTCCACAGAGGGCAGCCAAGTTTTAACGCAGGAAATTTTGCTTGCCTGCCGCCTAAAAGTGGACAATTTGCCTTTGGACAAGCACATAAATCGCACAGAGAAGGATATTTTCGCAAGTTTGGTCAAAGTTTAACTAGGTCATTTTAAAAATGCATATTTATGCAAAATTTTTAATAAAAATAAAAATTTTGTAAAAACATGGTGAATTTGTTTGACTTTTTGTCAGTTTTTGTTTTAAAATGTTGTTAGAAAATGGGGGTATTATGGCAGAAGATGTAACCGTTGTTGAAATTGGCTCTTCAAAACTCAGCCTCGTGGTGGCACAACGCGGTGTCAACGGCATTTTCAACATCAAGGCAAAAGCACAGGTTGAATATGCAGGCTTTTTTGAGGGTGAATTTATTGAAAACTCTTTGCTTGAAGATGCTGTGTGTTCTCTTTTTGCACAAATTAACTCTGTTTATAAGAAACCTATTCAAAAAATCTATGTGGGCGTTCCTGCGGAGTTCTCCAAAGTCACCACCACAAGAGAACAATTAAATTTCAAGTTTAAAAGGGCGGTTAAAAACAGCGATATTGAGGCGCTTTCTGATGCGGTTACAAAAAAAGTTAAAGTTGACGAAATGGAAATTTTGTCAATAAATCCAATCTATTTCACGCTTGATGACAACAGAAAATCCAACTCGCCCTTGGGGCTTAAAGCGGAAAAAATATCGGCAGAACTATCAATTGTTTTGGCGCAAAGCAGATTTATTTCACTGTTCAACAAAATTTTGTCTAAAATTGGCATCGAGCAAGTTGAATATTTGAGTGAGCCACTTTGCGAGGCTATGCTTGTGCTTGAAAAGGAAGAAAGAGAAAGAACTTGCATCGTTATTGACGTTGGGGCAAGAACAACAAGCGTGGCGTTTGTTAAGGGTGACGGGCTGACAAACCTTGTGTCCTTCTCAATGGGAGGTTCGCATGTTACAAGTGATTTGTCGGAGGCATGCGGAATTGATTACAACGATGCAACCAATTTGAAGAAAAAAATTGTGCTTTCGCTTAAAGGCAAGGAAAACGATTTTTATGAACTAGTCACGCTTGGCGGGCGTGTGGCAAAAATTCCGCTTGACTTTGCAAACCAAGTTGTGGGCTATCGCTTGGACTTGATGGCAAAAACCATAAATGAATGCATTAGGCTGTTTGCAAAAGAGTATGTGCCATATTATCCAATCTATTTGTGCGGCGCAGGTGTATGCAAAATTAAGGGCGGAAAAGACTACATTGCAAAGTGCCTCAACCGAAACATTATGTATGGCGTTCCACCAATTCCTGCAATGGACAAACCCGAACTTGCCGCTCTGCTGGGATTGCTAAATCGGGCAATAGACTAAAAATGAGTAAAAAAAAGCACTAAAAAAGAGCAAAAACATATAAAAATTCTTGCAAAAATCAAAATTTTCATGTAAAATAAAAACATCAATCTGAAAGGAGAACAAAATGGACAGTATCGAAAATCAAAACAACAACGAAAACAACGCAAACCCAACCTCAATCGTTAAGATTAAAGTTTTGGGCGTGGGCGGCGGCGGAAACAACGCTGTCAATCGTATGATTGAGGCAAATGTTCGCTCGGCTGAGTTTGTTGCCATCAACACCGATAAACAGGCTTTGCTTATTTCAAAAGCGCCAAAAAGAATCCAAATTGGCGAAAGATTAACGGGCGGCCGCGGCGCTGGTGCAATTCCTGAAATTGGAAGAAAGGCAGCAGAAGAAAGCAAGTCCACAATCACCGAAATTTTGAAAGGAACTGACCTTGTGTTCATCACCGCTGGCATGGGCGGTGGAACGGGAACGGGCGCGGCTCCTGTTATTGCTCAAATTGCAAAAGAACTTGGCATTTTGACGGTTGGTATTGTCACCAAACCATTCCTTTTTGAAAACCCAAAGAGAATGCAAAACGCCGAAAAAGGAATTGCAGAACTTAAAAAATATGTTGACACAATCGTCATCATTCCAAACGAAAGATTGCTCACCATTTTGCCAGAAAAAACAACTCTTGTTGAGGCATTTAGATATGCAGATGATGTTTTGAGACAAGGTATCCAAGGCATTTCTGACCTTATCGTGTTCACAGGAATGATAAACTTGGATTTTGCAGATATTGAAACCGTTATGAAAAATCGCGGACTTGCACATATGGGCATTGGTCGCGGCAAAGGCGAAAACAAAACTTTGGACGCTGTTCGTCAAGCGGTTGCTTCACCTCTTATTGAAACAACCATTGAAGGCGCAACGGGCGTTGTGCTCAACATCAAAGGCGGCAGCGACATCACTTTGAGAGAAGTTACTGAGGCGGCAAACCTTGTTCAAGAGGTCATCGACCCATCTTGTAACCTCATTTTTGGCAGCAGCATAGACCCAGAAATGAGAGATGAGGTTGAAATCACCATTATTGCAACCGGTTTCAAAACTCCTGGCGAAAATGAAAAAGAGCCAGAAAAGCAAATTGAAGAGCCTAAGCCACAACCTCAACCACAACCAAAAGAAAATCCTCGCGAAAAATTTGATGTGTTCTTCCCACCATCAGGATTCAATGCTGAAAATCAACAAGTTCCACAAGATGGCGGGGTTCGCCTAGAGCAAAATTCAAATTCTTCTCATGTTGATGTTGGTCCAAGCACAAACATTCCACCTTGGATTGCAAAAATTAGGAACAAAAACAAAAAATAGAGAATTTTTGCATAGGTTTTTTATGCAGTTGAAAAAATCAAAATTTTAAATTGAAGAACAGTCATATGGCTGTTCTTTTTATATTTTTCATTTGTTTATTTCGGCTTGCTTTTCTTTTGTGGCAAATTTGACAAGATTTGTTAAAAGTCGAAGCAAAAACCCATTTTTTTCCTATCTCAAAAAGTTTAATTCCTATTAAAATGTTTTTGGGAGGGAAAGATGGAAATCGTTGTGGAATATGTTTTGCTTGAAAACTTTTTGATTAACATAATCGTTTTGAAATCTGTCGCACTTCTCTTAAATGAAAAAGGCCACTTATTTTGGCTGTCGGCACTTATTGCCTCGTGCATCAATCTTGCACTGCCAATTTTGTATGTGAGTGTTTTTGGCTCTTTCCTTTTGCAATTTGGCATGGCTTTTGTGATAATTTGTCTCTCCTTCAATTTCAAAACAATAAAAAAGTTTGCCCAGATTTGCCTTTGTTATTTTTTGGTTAACTTCATTTATGGAGGGGCGTGCTTCTTCTTTGAACAAATGTTTGGAATAAAAAACCTTCTTGTGGTGCTTGTGATTATGGCGGCAACCTATCTTATATTTAAAATTTTGTTTAAAAAATTGTGGCGAAAGAAAAATATCAACAACTTTTGCTATGATGTGGAAATTGAAATTGCTGGCAAAAAATGTAAGGGCAAAGCGTTTTTGGACAGCGGAAACTTGCTTTTTGACCCGCTCACAAAAAGACCGGTCAGTTTGATTAATTTCAAGGTTTTTTCTTCTCTTTTTTCGGATATTGATTTGGAAGATGTTCTGAGAAAGGCGGACAAATTGAAAAAAATAAATTTGGCACATTACATTTCAATGGGAACGCTTTCGAGCGATGGAAAAATTTTGGTTTTTGAGGCGGACAAAATTTGCGTGAAAGGGCAGGTGCTTGAAAAGCCAATTTTGGGCTTGTCTCTTTCAAACTTCAACACCGCCTTTGGAACAGACATAATTTTGCACAACAATTTTGCAGGAATATAGGAGGGTATATGAAAATATTTTACAAATTAAAGCTGTTTTTTTGGAAAATGTTTAACCGCGAGGATAAAAGATTTATCACAAGCATACTTTGTTTTGTTTGTGGGAATAAGGCTCTGCCTGAGCCGCTTGAAATGGAAGAGGAACTTTTTCTTTTGGAGGAGACCAAAAATGGAAATGCGGTTGCGCGTGATAAGTTAATTGAACACAATTTGCGCCTTGTGGTTTTCATCGCAAAAAAATTTGAGAACACAGGACTTGAACTTGAAGATTTGATTTCCATTGGTGCAATCGGTTTGATTAAAGCGGTTAAAACTTACAGCGTTGACAAAAACATTAAACTTGCAACCTATGCAAGCCGATGCATAGAAAATGAAATTTTAATGCAACTTAGAAAAAACACCAGAATTAAAAATGAAATTTCGCTTGACGAGCCGCTTTCGTCTGATGGTGAAGGAAACGAACTTCTTCTTGCAGACATAATCCCAATTGACGAGGAAAGTGTGTCAAAAAACATCGAGGCAAGTGCGGAGAAACAAGTGCTTATGAATGTGATTGCCAAACTTGATGAAAGAGAAAAGATAATAATGGAGTTGCGTTTTGGGCTTGCCGGCAAAGAGGAAAAAACACAAAAAGAGGTTGCCGACCTCATGGGAATAAGTCAAAGTTATATTTCAAGAATTGAGAAAAAAATATTGCTGAAACTTAGGAAAAAGCTTGAAAAAGCAAGTGAAATTTAAAGAAATAAAAAAATATGAAAAAAATACTAAAAAATTAAATTATAAATATTTTTCCATTCGATAATATGGAATTTTAAGCCATTTTTAATTATTTTTGCAAAAAATGTTGAAAAAATAATTTTTTGGCTATTTTTTGTCGAATTTATTTTATTTTGCATAACTTCGTTTACTTGGGGCAAGATAACATTAAATTGCTTTGAAAAGAGGTGGTTATGTCAAATAAAGTTGTGATTTCTGGTGTGAATACAGCCAATTTGCCAAAACTCAAAAATGCTGAGGTTATGGCACTGTTAAAAGAGGTTAAGGCGGGAGACGAATTTGCACGGGACAAATTTGTTGTTGCAAATTTGAGGCTTGTGCTTTCGGTTGTTCAAAGATTTGCAAATCAAAGTGATAAGGCAGACGATATGTTTCAAGTGGGATGCGTGGGGCTTTTGAAAGCAATCGACAATTTTGACGACACTTTAAATGTTAGATTTTCAACCTATGCCGTGCCAATGATTGTGGGCGAAATTAGAAGATTTTTGCGCGACAACAATTCGGTTAGAATAAGCCGCTCAATCAGAGATGTGGCATATCGTTCTTTGCAAGCAAAGGAAAAATTTATTGCGGAAAACAACTGTGAGCCAACGCTTGAACAAATCTCGCAAATGGTTGACATTCCACTTAAAGATGTGACCTTTGCGCTTGACGCAATAAGTGACACGGTGTCTTTGAGCGAGCCGATTTATAATGATGGGAATGAAGCAATAAGAATTATGGACCAAATTGCAGATGAGAAAAATTGCGATGAGGAAATTGTTGAAAAACTGTCGCTTGGTGATGCCATAAAAAATTTGTCCGACAGAGAGAAAGAAATTTTGCTTATGAGATATTATGTTGGCAAAACGCAAATGGAAGTCAGCGAGGAGGTTGGAATTTCACAAGCCCAAGTTTCGCGTCTTGAAAAGAATGCGCTTAAAATGATAAAAGAGTTTATTGAATAGACAAATCAATTTTGTAATCCAATTTATGAAAAACAGTCGCTTTTTTGAGGCTGTTTTTTATTTGTTGGTATTTTTTGACAAAATGCGACATAGCGTATTGTATGGACACGTCTTTTATGGAACTTAGGTGCAAAGAAATTGTCAATGTTGTGGACGGGCGTAGGCTTGGACATATTGTTGATGTTATTTTTAATCTTGAAAATGGGTGCTTGCAAGGTGTGGTTGTGCCGGGTGAAAAAAACTTTTGGAATGTTTTTAAAAATGGAGCAGAACTTTTTATTCCACTTTCTCAAATTGTTAAAGTGGGCTCGGATGCAATTTTGGTTGAATTGTTTTCAAATCCTCCACCACAAAATCCAAATCCATATATGTTAAGTGGCGGAGGCAAGCATAAAAAATAACTTACTTTTCTTTTGGAAAAAAGAAAAGTAAGCAAAAGAAAATCAATTATTTATTAAACAGCGACATATTAGGAAAAGAAAAGCGAGCAAAAGAAAACCGATTATTTTTTTGACAGCGGAATATCTGAAAAGTCCGTGGCTGATTTTATTTTTCAGAAATCAAATAAATTTTTTGAGATTCTTCCGCTTCGCGTCAGAATGACAGCTTTTTCTTTGATTGACGTTTGTTGTAGATAAAAAAAGAAGGGGCACGCCCCTTACATTTCTGTTATTAATTTTATGAAGTTTGTTACATCTTTGAATTGGCGATAAACGGATGCAAATCGAACATAGGCGATTTCATCAACTTCTTTAAGTTTTTTCATGACCATTTCACCAATCTCTTGCGATTGGATTTCTTGTTTAAGCGAATTTTGAATTTGCTTTTCTATATCTTCTGCCATTTGGTCAATTTGTGCAATGGAAACAGGCCTTTTTTCACAAGCCTTAATCATCCCGTTCCTGATTTTTTGTATGTCAAAGGCTTGACGGCTGCCGTCTTTCTTTACAACCAAAACAGGAACTGTTTCAACAGTTTCATAAGTTGTAAACCTTTTGCCACAGTTTAAGCACTCTCTTCTTCTTCTAATTGAATTTGTTTCGTCTGTGCTGCGGCTGTCCAAAACTTTGCTTTCTTCACTTCCACAATAAATACATCTCATTTGTTTTTCTCCTTACATCACTTTTATTCTACCACAACATTTAGTGTTTCAACAAGCGTTTTTACACAATTCATAGAAAAATTTGAATACTTTTTTTATTTGGGCAATAAAATTTTATATGACTATGAAGGATTGCAAAGAAAATGTTTCTTACAAAATATGCGGGTTTTGCGGCGAAATTGACAACATCGCTCGGCGCTTTATGGAACTTGGACTTGTTGAGGGCGAAAAGGTGAAAATTTGCGGCAAATCTCTTCAAAAAAGAGTGTTTTTGATTGAAGTGAGAGGATATCTTTTAAGCGTTCGCTCTTCACTTCTTGAAAAAGTGCAGGTGCAAAAATGTTAGAAGTTTTGCTTGTTGGAAATCCAAATTCTGGAAAAACAACCCTTTTCAACAGCCTCACGCGCTCACATGAGCATGTTGGCAATTGGCATGGGGTGACTGTGGAAAACAAGAAAAAAACCTTCTCTTTTGAAGGGCAAGAATTTTTGCTTGTGGACACGCCGGGGCTTTATTCTTTATGCCCACTCTCCTTTGAAGAAAGTGTGGCAGCAGATGAGATTTTGAAGAGCGAAGGCAAAAAAATAATCAATCTTTGTGACGGCAACAATTTGAAAAGAAATTTGTATTTGACACTTTGTTTGCTTGAAAAAGGTTGTGACTGCGTGGTGGCAGTAAATCAAATTGTCAAAAAGAAAAACAGCAAAATTGACTTCAAAAAGTTGTCAACTTTGCTGGGTGTGGATGTGATTGAGATTGATGCGGAAAAGGGTGTGGGACTTGAAAATCTTAAAAAATGTTTGACGACCAAAAAACAAAAATATAATCTGCCTTATTTAAAAAACCTTAAAGAAATGTCAAAAAATGCAAAAAAAATGCAAAATTTTGATGTTTTTTGTCAAATTAAGGCTTTTGAACGCGATGAAAAGTTTTTTGAAGCGCTTGGAAAAAATCCAAAAGAGGTGTTTGAAGAAGTTCCAAAAGACAGCATTCAAAAGATAAGCAAATTGCGTTTTTCTTACATTGACCAACTGCTTTCGCAGTGTGAAATTGGTGGCAAACAAATTTATGGAAAAAGCAAATTGGACAAGTTTATTTTAAACAAATGGCTGGCTTTTCCAATTTTTTTGCTTATACTTTGTGGCATATTTTATTTGACATTTTTTTCGCTTGGCGCTTTTTTGTCAGATTTGTTTAGCAACTTTTTGTCACTTTTAACAAATCCAATTTTGTCGCTTATCGAGAAAAATCTTGGAAAAACTTTTATTTATGATTTTTTTGGCTCGGCGGTGTTTGGAGGGGTGTCAACCGTTCTTTCCTTTTTGCCACAGGTTGTGCTTTTGTTTTTCTTCCTCTCAATTTTGGAGGACAGCGGCTATATGGCAAGGGTGGCATTTATTTTTGAGGACATTTTGTCTAAAGTTGGGCTTTCTGGAAAAGGAATTTACACACTTCTTATGGGCTTTGGCTGTTCCACAACTGCCATTATGACTTCGCGAAATATGGAGGACAAAAATGCAAAAATAAAAACCGCAATTTTGTGCCCTTATATGAGTTGTTCGGCAAAAATTCCAATTTACACCGTGATTGGCGGGGCATTTTTTGGCGCAAAAAACATCTTTTACATTTTGGGCCTTTATTGTTTGGGAATTGTGGTTGCAATTTTGATTTCATTGATTTGCGAAAAAACCATTTTAAAAAGCAAAAAACAAAGTTTTATCCTTGAATTTCCGCCATATCGCATGACAAGTTTAAAAAGAATTGGAAATATCATTTGGAAAAACACCAAAGATTTTGTGGTGAGAGTTGGCTCGGTTATGATTTCCATGAACATCATTGTTTGGCTGCTTTCTTCTTTCAGTTTTTCCTTTAATTACGTGCCGGCAAGCGGCGGCGAAAGTATGCTTGAAGGGTTTGGCAAAATTCTTGCTCCAATTTTCACTCCGCTTGGCTTTGGAAATTGGGCGATTGTGGCATCACTGCTCTCTGGCTTGGTTGCAAAAGAGGTTGTTGTGTCTTCCATCGCCATGTTTAACGGAATTGAGGCAAACGCAACAAAACTTCTTTCCGCTTCGCTGTTGTTGCCAACAAGTTTAATCTATTTTTCAAGCAAGGCGTCCGTTGTTTCCTTTTTGGTTTACTGCCTGCTCTACACGCCGTGCATAGCATCAGTTTCAATGCTTCTTCAAGAGATTGGAAAAAAGTGGACAATTTTTTCTGTTTGCCTTCAACTTGTTGTGGCTTATGTGGTGGCGCTGGTGACATACAATATTTTCTTTGCTTTTGAAATATTTGGATTTTTAGTGCCATTTTTGACAATTTTTTGCATTTTTTTGATGTTTTTTGCGATTTTTTTCATTTTTTCGCGATTAAAAAAGAAAAAATTGTGCTCCCGATGCAACTCTTGCAACAAAAAATGTGACAAGAAAAAGATGTGATTTCCCCTTAAAAGATTTGCAAAATTTTTGCCGTGTATGTTATAATTTTTGTATGAGTAAACCTATTGTTGCTGTGGTTGGAAGAGCGAATGTTGGCAAGTCCACATTTTTTAACAGAGTGTGTGGAAAACGGTTGAGTATTGTTGATGATGCTCCGGGTGTGACACGCGACAGGCTTTATGCTGATGCAACTTGGAGTGGGCACGATTTCACACTTGTGGACACCGGCGGAGTTGAGCTTGCAAAAGAGGACATCTTCCAAAAAGAAATTTTGGAGCAAGTTGAAATTGCACTTGAAAATGCAACCGTTATTATTTTTGTTGTTGATGGAAAAACAGGCGTGACAAAATCGGATGAAGATGTTGCAAAATTGTTGCGAAAGAAAAAAGTTCCAATTGTTTTGGCGGTGAACAAGTTGGATAATTTTGAGCAATCGCAAACTTATGAATTTTATTCGCTGGGGCTGGGCGAGCCTTTGGCAATGTCATCAACTCAGGGCAAAGGCGTGGGCGATGTGCTTGACAAAGTTGTGTCCTATTTTCCTAAGTATGAAATCGAGGACGAGGTTGGAACTAAAATTTGCCTAGTGGGCAGGCCAAATGTTGGGAAAAGTTCGCTTATAAACAGGCTTTTGGGCAAAAAGAGGGTTGTGGTTTCGGACGTTGAAGGCACAACGCGTGACAGCGTGAAAATTCCTTTTAAGTGCAACAAAAAGAACTATTTTTTGATTGACACAGCGGGGCTTAGGCGGCAAAGAGCAGTGGAAAAGCAATCGGTTGAAGGGTGGTCGGTTCTTAGAAGCATGTCGGCGATTGAGGATTGTGATGTGGCACTTGTTGTTTTTGAGGGCAATGCAGAACTTACAGAGCAAGATGTGAGAATTGCCGGCTATGTTCATGAGGCGAAAAAGCCAAGTGTGATTGTTGTGAACAAATGGGACGAGAAGATGTCTTCAAAAGATGACTATTTGAAAATGCTGAAAGAAAAACTTTCATTTATGTCTTATTTTAAGGCCGTGTTTGTTTCGGCGCTTACGGGAAGTGGGCTTTCGCTTATTATGCAAACAGTTGACGAAGTTTTTGAAAATGCTTCACGAAGAATAACAACGGGAATTTTGAATGACTTTTTGCAAGATGCAATTTTAAACTTTGAGCCGCCATCTAAAAGTGGCAAAAAATGCAAGATTTTTTACGCAACGCAAAGTTCCACAAATCCGCCAAAATTTGTTGTGTTCTGCAACGATGCAAAACTTATAAACTTTTCTTATGAAAGATATCTTGAAAATAGGCTTAGAGAGCGCGTGGACTTTTCCGGAACGCCGATTGAATTGGTTTTTAAAGGAAAGGAGGAAGATTAATGATTGCTTTATATTTGGTGATTGCTTGCGTTTGTGAATACTTTTTGGGCAGTTTGAATTTTGCCCGAATTTGCACTTGGTGGATTGCGCGCAAGGACATAACGCAGGAGGGAAGCAACAATCCCGGAACCATGAATGTGCTTAGAACTCGCGGCTTTGG
>CANRFP010000021.1 GCA_947629895.1 uncultured Clostridia bacterium
ATCTTAAAACTTTCTGATGGTGAGCCTATTGTCACTCCTGCACAAGACGTTGTGCTTGGTTGCTACTACTTGACACTTATCAGACCAGGCGCAAAGGGTGAGGGTAAAATCTTCACTTCCAAAAATGAAGTTATTTATGCTTATCAAACAAAAAATCTTGACTTGCAAGCGGAAATCACAGTTAGATTGTCCAAAGAAGTTGACGGAAAAACTTACACAAAACGAGTTAAAACATCTGTTGGTAGAATTTTATTCAACAACATCATTCCTCAAAATCTTGGCTATGTTGACAGAACAAATCCAGACAACATCTGCGAACTTGAAATCAACCGCCCTGTTAAGAAAGGCGATTTGAAGAAAATTGTGGCTGACTGCTATGACAAATTTGGCACAACAGAGTGTTCAAAACTTGTTGATAGATTGAAAGAAACAGGTTACAAATATTCAACTTTGGCTTCAATTTCAGTTAATATGTATGACATTCAAGAGCCACCTGAAAAGGCACAAATTTTGAAAGATGCCGAAGCAAAAGTTCTTGAAAATGAAAAGATGCTCAGACGTGGACTTATCACGCAAGAAGAAAAAGTTAACGAAAACATTATTGTTTGGAACGATGCCGTAACTCAGGTTTCAAACCACATTTTGGAAGATATGGACACATTCAATCCATTCAGCCTTATGGTTTCATCTGGGGCGCGTGGTGATAAAACCCAGTTGAACTCCGACTGCGGACTTATCGGAATTAAAGCAACCGCATCAGGACAAAAGAATGACACACCAATTAAATCATCCTTCAAATCTGGCTTGAGCCCAATTGAATACTTCATCAACTCTCGTGGTTCTCGTAAAGGTTTGTCCGACACCGCTTTGAAAACGGCTGACTCTGGATATTTGACACGTCGTCTTGTTGATATTGCACAAGACGTTGTTGTCACAACAGAAGACTGCTTTGCTGATGCCGGCGAAAAAGTTAAGGGCGTTACAGTTGGAGACCTTGTTGTTGACGGCTTTGTTATGGAAACGCTTAAAGAACGTATCTATGGCCGTGTTGCAGTTGAGGACATTGTTAACCCTAAAACAAAAGAAGTTATTGTTCCTGCAAACACAATGATTTCAAAAGAACAAGCTGACAAAATTGAAAAAGCCGGAATTAAAGAAGTTCAAATTCGTTCACTTATCACTTGTCGCTGCAAACACGGCGTTTGTGCAAAATGCTATGGCAGAAATTTGGCTGGAAAAGATATGGTCACTCTTGGCGAGGCTGTTGGAATTATTGCTGCTCAGTCAATTGGTGAACCAGGAACGCAGTTGACTCTTAGAACCTTCCACTCTGGTGGTGCGGCCGTTGCTGCCGACATCACACAAGGTTTGCCTCGTGTTGAAGAAATTTTCGAAGCAAGAAGGCCAAAAGGTGAGTGCGTTCTTTGCGAAGTTGCTGGAAAGATTAAACTTAAAGAAGACGCTAAAAATTATTATATCACTGTTGTCACAGGCGAGGGCGACATCGATTATGAAGTTAGAAAACCAGCTGTTTTGAAAGTTAAGAATGGTGACACGGTTGAGCCGGGAACACAGCTTACTGCCGGCTCAATCAACCCAAGCGACCTCTTGGTTACAAAAGGTTTGAAAGGCTTGCAACAATATTTGTTGAGTGAAGTTATTGCTGTTTATCGCGGACAAAACGTTAGCGTTAATGATAAGCACATCGAAATTATCATAAGACAAATGCTTAAAAAGGTTAAAATTGAAGATAGTGGCGACACAAACTTGCTTTCTGGCGAAATTGTGGACATTTCAAAATGCGAAGAAGAGAACGAAAGAGTTCTTGCAAAGGGCGGCAAACCTGCAATCGCAAGAAGAATTTTGCTTGGAATCACAAAAGCATCACTTTCAACAGAATCCTTCCTTTCCGCTTCATCCTTCCAGGAAACATCAAGAGTGCTTACAGATGCAGCGCTTAAAGGAAAAGTTGATAACCTTATCGGCATTAAAGAAAATGTTATCATTGGAAAACTTATTCCTGCCGGCTCTGGCTTGAAGAAATATCGCACAGTTGTTCCTGTTAAAGTTGAAAAGGACGAAGAGGTTGTTGGCGAATAATAAATAAAACAAAAAAACTTGAATTTTCAAGTTTTTTTTATTTTTTCTTTACTTTTTCCATTTCTAAACACTTTTGTTTGTAATAAAAGCCGCGAAGTTGAAGCCTAGATTGCAGTCCAAAATTTTCTTCGTCCAACATTTTGTTCAAAGTTTCCAAATCCACAACTTTAACCGTTATATCCTCAAATTTATCAAGATGTTGTTTTTGATTTAATTCAACTTCTGCCTCAAAACAAATTATGCTCTCATCACAAAAGCCGGCACTGCTGTATGACAACTTTTCTGTTTGGCAAATTTTGACAACTTTTGCGCCAATTTCTTCTTCAAGTTCGCGTTTTGCACTTTTTAATGGCTTTTCACCTTTTTCAATTAAGCCTGCGGGCAAGCTATAAATATATTGATTTATTGCAAACCTAAATTCTTTGATTAACACAATTTTAAGATTTCCATTTTCGTCAAAAAAATATGGCAAAATTCTCACCGCATCGGGAGATGGTGTTTTGCTTATCACATCGGGCACATCTTTACGTGAGGCTATCTCATACAATATTTCGCCATTTGGTGTTTTGTATTTTGCAAGATATAATTTTATGTATTTCCCGCCAGAAGTTTTTTCAAGGCTTATAAATTGATTTTTCATGTTAATTATTATAACACTTAAATGTTTATTAATCAAACAAATCCGCAGTATTATAATTTGAAAAATGTTAAAAATATCTAAAAGGAGGAGAAATGGCTTATTATAAAGGAGCAATAACTTTTGGGCTTGTGTATATTCCAATAACGCTGAGTGCAAGCATAAAAGAAAACGATATTGGCTTTAACATGATTGAAAAAAACACCATGTCCCGCGTGAAATATAAAAAAACTTGCGTGGACTGTGACGATAAAGAAGTGAAAAATGAAGATATTGTTAAGGGCTATCAATATGAAAAAGGGAAATATGTGATTTTTAGCGACAAAGATTTTGAAAAAATTAAAACGCCAAAAGATAAAAATATAACAATTGAGCAATTTGTGAATTTGGATGAAGTTGACCCAATTTATTTTGACAAGGCATATTATGTCACTCCAACGGGAGGCGAAAAGGCTTATGGGGTTTTGCTTGAAGCGATGCAGGCAAAGAAAAAGGCCGGCCTTGCAAAAACAGTTTTGGGCACAAAGGAAACTTTGCTTTTGATAAGAGCAAGAGATGGCAGAATGCTTGTGAACTCTCTTTACTTTTTTGACGAGGTGCAAAGAAATCCAGAGATAAAATTGCCAAAAATAGAAAAGAAAGAACTTGACCTTGCAGTGAGTTTGATTGAGCAAATGAGTGAGCCTTTTAAGCCAGAAAAATATAAGGATGAATATAATGAAAAATTAAAAAAGGCAATAAAACGAAAAATTGCAGGGCATGATATTGTTGAGCAAAAAGAGAAGGCAGAGCCAACAAAAATAATCAATTTGATGGATGCGCTTCAAAAAAGTTTAAAACAAGCAAAATAAAAAAATAATTAAAAAATAATAAAAAATGCCAAAAAAATTAAAAAAATAAGCAAAAAAATAAAAAAAATTAGCAAATATATATATTTTGTTAATTTTTTTATATTTTTTTACACAATATTTTTATTATGAAACTTAAAAAATATAATGAAAAAAGAAATTTTGAAAAAACAAGCGAACCTATTGGAAAAGTTAAAAACGAAAAACAAAATAGGTTTGTTGTTCAATATCATGAGGCAAGAGCAAAGCATTATGATTTTAGGTTGGAACACAGCGGGGTGCTTTTAAGTTGGGCAGTTCCAAAAGGATTTTCCTATGACACAAAAGTGAAAAGGCTTGCGGTGAAAGTGGAGGACCATCCCTTAGATTATATAAATTTTGAAGGGATTATTCCAAAAGGGAATTATGGCGCGGGCACAGTGCAAATTTTTGACAGTGGAAATTACACGCCCGTTTGGGATATGGAATATGGTTTAAAGAAAGGGCATTTGAAATTTGTGCTGTTTGGAGAAAAGTTGAAAGGCGAATGGTCACTTTTAAAAACACAAAATGAAAATTGGCTTTTGATTAAATCGGATGATGAATATTCGGGCAGAGAAGAACAAAAATTGACAAAGCACAAAAATCCATTTTCAAATTGTGAGGTGCAACTTGCCACGCTGACTGAAAACATTCCAAAGGGCAAAGATTGGATTTTTGAAATCAAATATGATGGATACAGAATGTTGGCATTTTGCGAATATGGCAAAGTGAAGCTTTTTTCAAGGAACAAAATTGATTACACCAACAAATTTCCGCAACTTTTAAATGAACTGAAAACTTTGTGTGAAAAACATTCGTTCGTTTTGGATGGGGAAGTTGTTGCTTTTGACGAAAATGGCAGAAGTGACTTTGCGCTTTTAAAAGAAAAAATGGGAGAGGGCGATTTGTATTATGTTGTTTTTGACATATTGGCGTTTCAGGGCGAGGATTTGAGAGACAAAAGTTTAGGCAAGCGAAAAGAATTTTTGAAAAAACTTGCCTTGAATGGACATTTGATTGAAAGTGCATATGTTGCTGGAAAGGGAAAGGAATGTTTTGCTCTGGCAAAGAAAATGAACTTAGAGGGCATTGTGGCAAAGAAAATTTCTTCCACTTACAACGGAACAAGAGATGAAACTTGGCTGAAAATTAAGTGTAGGCACAGACAAGAGTTTGTGATTGCAGGGCTTGTTACAACTGAAAAAAATCCTGTTTTAAGCGCCTTAATATTGGGCTACTATGAAGGTGATAAATTGATTTATGTTGGAAAGGTTGGAACGGGCTTCAATGCAAAAAACAGGTTTGAAATTGCAAAAAAACTTAAAAAAATTGCAAAAAAACCTGCTTTTTTTGAAAATTTTCCTAAATTTAACAACGAAAATGTGATTTGGGTTGAGCCAAAAGAGGTTGCAGAAATTGAATTTGCAGAACTTACGAAGGACAAAATTTTGCGTCAGCCAAGTTTTATTGCACTGCGCTTTGACAAAGATGCAAAAAGTGTTTTCTTGGAGGAAAAACATGAAGGATAAAGTTTTGGTTGTAGGTGTGGAAATTTCAAATCCAAACAAAATACTTTTTCCAAAAAGCAAAATTAAAAAAATTGACGTTGTGCAATATTATGAAAAAGTTGCCCCTCTTATTTTGCCACATTTAAACAGGCGGCTTTTAAGTGTTGTGAGGTGTCATGAAAACATTGAAAGCGAAAAGTTTTTCAAAAAGCACCCAACCACTGAAAAAGAATTTGTTAAAACTGTTTGTGTGGGCGAGGATGAATATTTTTATATTTCCAATTTGAAAGAGTTGGTGTTTCAAGCGCAAATGGGCACTTTGGAATTTCACACTTGGGGGAGCACGGTGAAAAATTTGGATAAGCCAGATATTATGGTGTTTGACCTTGACCCAAGCGAAGATGTTTCGCTTGAAAAACTGAGAGACGGGGTGCGTTTGCTGAAAGATGTTCTTGACGGGCTGAAACTTAAATCCTATTTAAAAACAAGTGGCGGCAAGGGATATCACATTGTTGTGCCATTTTCAAATTCGAAAGGTTGGGATTTCTTTGGCGAATTTTCAAGAGATGTTGCGCTTTTGTTGGAGGCCAAACATCCAAACATATTCACATCAAACATTCGCAAAAATCAAAGGCATGGCAGAATTTTTGTGGATTATTTGAGAAATA
The DNA here is from genome assembly GCA_947629895.1 of uncultured Clostridia bacterium. The sequence goes on from CANRFP010000021.1 coordinate 5,783, forward strand.
AAAAAGGCGCAACTTGTGTTGCAGCCTATTCTGTTCGCGCTCGCGAAAACGCCCCAATATCTTTTCCAATTTCTTGGAAGGAACTTGACAAAATTTCGCCGAACGAAGTTACAATTTCAAACTTTGAAAAATATTTATCAAAGCAAAATCCGTGGCAAGATTTTGCGCAAGAAAAGCATGTTTTAAAGTGATTGGCTCACCAACGCGCCGTCCTTAAACAGCTTTTCAAATTTCACTTTCACAATGTCGCCAACTTTGAAATTGCCTTTGATGTAACACTTGATGTAATTTTCTGTGTAGCCTTCACAAAATTCGTCGTTTTTTTCTTCCACAAGCAAATTTCCATTTAGGTTGTTTTGTATAAATTCATTTTTTAGAACCTTGCCAACCGCTTCAAGTCGTTTCAATCTTTCCGCTTTAATTTTGCCGGACAAATCTTTATATATCTTTGATGCGGCAGTGCCTTCACGTTTGCTGTATGGGAATATGTGCAACTGTGAAAATTTAACCTTTTTTACAAACTCCAATGTTTCTTCAAATTCTTTTTCCGTTTCTGTTGGAAAGCCAACAATAATATCTGTTGTTATGCCGGCATTTGGGAAATATTTTCGAATGGTCTCAACGCTTTTTTCAAATTCTTGTGTTGAATATTTTCTGTTCATCTTTTTTAAAACGCTGTCACTTCCGCTTTGAAGAGAGAGGTGAAAATGTGGGCAAAAATTTTTTAGGCTTTTTAGAGTTTTTAAAAAGGTTTCGTCAATCAGATTGTCCTCCATGGAGGAAAGGCGGAGGCGCTTATTGAATTTGTCAAGATTTTGAAGCAGCCTGCCCAGTGCCTTTTCGCCATTTTCTCTAAAATCTGAAACGTCAATGCCAACCAAAACCACTTCCCTAACGTTTTCTGGCAATTTGGAAACCTCATCCACAACGCTTTCAATTTTTCTTGACCTGCTTCTGCCTCTCAGATAGGGGATTATGCAATAGGTGCAAAAATTGTTGCAGCCGTCTTGAATTTTGATGAATGCGCGCGAAAGGGTTTGGGCGGAATATAAATCGTCCTCATAATTTTCTGGCAACTCAAAAATTTCTTGGCCCTGCTTTTCAAGTTCGTCCAAAAGTTTTTTCTTGCCCGCCGTGCCAATTAAAAAAGTGACGTCATGGCCTTCAAATTGCTGTGGGCGATTTTGGCTTGCGCAGCCCATGATGTATATCTTTGCGTTTGGGTTGCATTTTCTGGCGCGCTCAATCATTTGCCTTGATTTCTTTTCTGCCTCATTGGTCACCGCGCAGGTGTTGATGATAAAAGCATCTGCATTTTCAAGTTTGTCAGATGTTTCAAAGCCTCTGTTTTTCAGTTCAAAAATGAGAGCATCGCTCTCATATTTGTTTACTTTGCAACCAAGTGTAAGAATTGATATTTTCATATTAGTTTTCGCTTAAAATTGATGCCAAACTCATCATTGCAACAGATGCTGTTTCTGTGCGGTATATCCTTTTTCCAAGACTGATTACTGTTGCGCCAGCTTCAACAAATTTGTCCTTTTCTTTTGAAGAGAAACCGCCTTCTGAGCCAACAATTATGGCAATGTTTTTCATTTTTTCAAGGCCTTTAATTTTTGTGCCCTTGTCCGCTCTTTCATTTGCAAAAAGAATGATGTCATATTTGCCAAATTCTGCAATAACTTTGTCAACATCAAGTGCGGCGCAAATTTCTGGGGGAACAGAACGCTCGCATTGTTTGCAAGCCTCTTTGGCAATGGCTTTCAATCTTTCAATTTTGTTTTCTGTTGGTTTTGCAACAACGTATTGAGAAATGAATGGCACAACTTTGCTTATGCCAATTTCGGTTGCCTTTTGAACGATAAATTCAAACTTATCGCGTTTTGGCAAGGCTTGATATAGCACAATGTTTTTGTGTGGATTTCCTTCGCACAATGTTTTGCCAATAATTTTGCAAAATGCACATTTTTTGATTATCTGTTCAATTTCACAAGCATATTCATATTCATCGCCAAGATACACCATAACTTGGTCTCCAATTCCAAGCCTAAGCACATTTTTTAGGTGATTGAACTCTTCTCCTGTGATTTGAATTTGCCCGTTGACATTTTCGCCGAAAAATCTTCTCATATTCCCTCCAAATTTCTCTTTTTATAATACATCAAAATCGCCAAAAAAGCAAAGCAATTTGATATATTTTTTAAAATTATCACTTTTTTTGGTGTTTTATTTCACTTTTTGCTTGACTTTGCTCGGTTTATATGTTATCATCTTTCAGAATTTTTAAAGAAGGTGGTGAGAAGGTTGACTACTGTTAAGGTTGGCGAAAACGAAAGTCTTGAAAGTGCTCTTAAACGCTTTAAAAGAAAATGCCAAAAAGACGGCATAATCGGCGACATTAGAAAAAAAGAAGCATATGACAAGCCAAGCGTTGCTCGCAAAAAGAAAAGCGAACAGGCAAGAAAAAGAGCAAGAAAAAGAGCCTAACTTACTTTTCTTTTGGAAAAAAGAAAAGTAAGCAAAAGAAAATCAATTAATGATGTTTTTGAGGCTTGATGCAAAAAAGCGGTCACGAACTGTTGGAGAAAAGAAAAGTAAGCGAAAAGAAAATCAACTATTCATTGATTTGCGGGCTTGATGTTTAAGAAAAACAGTTGTAAAAAAGAAAACAGCCAAAAGGCTGTTTTTTCATTTAAGAATGGCTGAGAGTTTAGGCTCTTGGTTTTCCTAAGTGTGCGGCAACAAGGGTTTTTTCTTCTTTTAAAGCACTTTCAAGGGCTTCTGTTGCTTCAACCCAATCCAAATAATCGCTCATTGGTGTTTTGGGGTCTTCTGCAGCAGCGGCGATTGTGTTTTTTTGTGCTTGCAAAGCCATGTCCTTTGTTATTTCATCAAAGTCAGTCACTTGCAAACCATAATATTCTTTCTCGTTCAAACAAAAGTTTACTGGATTGTTATTAAATGTTTTGAATGTTAGAATATACTTCATGTTTGGCAAAAAATTTGAAAATTCACCATTTTGACGAATTTCGTCAACAGTCATAAGTGTTTTGCCTTGTATATAATCCCTATTTGTGATATTGTCTTTTATTTTGAACACAAACACCTCCAATTTGTGAAATTTTAACACACTTTTGGCCCGTTGTCAATACTAATTTGGGAAAGTTTTTTGAAGTGTTTGGAAAAAAAATGCTGTTGTGTTAAAATATTTAATATGAAAGATTACGACCTCAATTCTTTGAATGACGAACAGAAAAAAGCACTCGTAGAAACTGACGGGGTTGTTTTGGTGACCGCAGGGGCGGGCAGCGGCAAAACTCGGCTTTTAACTCACAGAATTTGTTATTTGATAAAAGAAAAAGGGGTTTCGCCTTACAACATTCTTGCCATAACTTTCACAAACAAAGCCACAAATGAAATGAAGGAAAGAATTGCGCGCATGTGTGACTGCACAATGTGGATTTCAACTTTTCACTCTATGTGCGTTAGGATTTTGAGAGAAAATATCGACAAAATTGACGGCTACACAAGAAACTTCACCATTATTGATGAGGCGGACAGAGACAAAATTTTGAAAGAAAGGTTAAAAAAATATGAACTTGACGAAGAGGAATGTTCGAAGGTTGCCAAGCATCTTGAAAACATAAAAAACAAGGGGCTTGACATTGATTTTTATTTTGACGAACTTAAAAAATTTGACAGAAATCCAAACATCAAATATTATGAAAAAATTTGTTTTGAATATGAAGAATTTTTGCACAAAAACAACGCTTTGGACTTTGATGATTTGCTTAACAAAACGCTTTTTCTTTTTCACAACTACAAAGACATTTTGCAATATTATTCAAACAGATTTCACTATATTTTGGTTGACGAATTTCAAGACACAAACCTTGTGCAATACAAACTTGTGAAACTTCTTTCAAGCGTGCATGGAAATTTGTTTGTTGTGGGTGATGAGGACCAATGCATTTACTCTTGGCGCGGGGCAAATTTTGAAAACATATTCAATCTTAAAAAGGATTTTCCAGACCTTAAAATTTTTAAGTTGGAAAGAAATTATCGTTCAACAAAAAACATATTAAACCTTGCAAACAATGTAATTGCAAACAACAAGGAGCGGCTGAACAAAAATCTTTGGACAAACAAAGAGGAAGGGGCGGGCCCTGTGGTTTACAACGCCTTTGATGAGCGTGACGAGGCAATGTTTGTGGCAAAAACGATTGAGGACCTTGTGAGTGAGGGCTATTCATACAGTGATTTCGCAATTTTGATGCGGGTGAACGCACTTTCGCGCAATATTGAAGAAGGTTTGATGTCCTTCCAAATTCCTTACAAAATTTATGGCGGGTTTAAGTTTTATGAGCGGGCGGAAATTAAGATGATTTTGGCTTATCTTTCCATTTTCACAAATGAAAGAGATGAAATTTCGCTGCTTAAAATAATCAACTTTCCAAGACGGGGCATTGGCGAGGTTGCAGTGGCATCGTTGCAAAAAGAAGCAGATGACCAGCCACTTTTGGCTTATCTGTTTTCTGACAAGTTTGAGTTTTCAAAATATGCGCCAAAACTTTCCAAATTTGTGCAAACAATCAAACAGTTGAAAGCGGAGGAAAACACTCTTTCATTGCCGGAATTTGTGGATGCGGTTGTTAAAAGATTTGGGCTTTTGAACGCTTATGCGGGCAAGGACGATGAAAGTTTAAACAAACTTGCAAACATCGACAGTTTTCTTTCAAGTGTGAAAGAGTTTGCCGATGAAAGCGAAGATGCAACTCTTGACGATTATTTGGCTTTTGTTATGCTGAAATCAGACAGCGACAACATTCAAGAGGGCGAGGTTGCAACCGTTTCAACAATCCATTCTGTTAAGGGCTTGGAGTTTAAAGTGGTGTTTGTGATTGGGCTTGAAGAGGGGCTGTTTCCGCTTGCAAAAGCGCTTTATAATGTAAGCGAAATGGAAGAGGAGCGCAGGCTGATGTATGTTGCAATCACGCGTGCGGAGGAGCGAATTTTTTTAACTTACACAGCAAAAAGATATATGTATGGCAAATCGGATTATCGCACGCCAAGCAGGTTTTTGAGCGAACTTGGAATAGTGGACAAAAAACGAACAAAAATCATTTCAAACGATTTTGTTGAGGCGGAAAAGCAGGAAACATTTGACAGCGGTTTTTGCATTGGAGACCGCATTACGCATTTGCGTTTTGGAAAAGGCATAATTGTCAATATTTCAGATGACGGACTTGTTGCGGACATAAATTTTGAAGATTTTGGCACAAAAAGCCTTATGCTGAACATGGCAAAACTTGAAAAGGAGAATGACAATGATTGACGAGAAAGTGAAAGAGGAAATGAGGAAACTCATTGAAAAAATAAATCTTTACAACTATCATTATTACACTTTGGACAACCCAATTGTGTCAGACAAAGAATATGACGAAGTGTATTATAAACTTGTTGATATGGAAAAAGAACACAACTTCATTTTTCCAAATTCTCCAACGCAAAGAGTGGGCGATGTTGTGCTTAAAAACTTTAAAAAGCATAAACACGAACACAAACTTTACAGCCTTTCAAAAGTGAGAGATTTTGATGACCTAGAAAAATGGGTGGCTGACATGAGGGCGTTTGACAAACACACCGATTTTGCACTTGAATATAAATATGATGGGCTTCAACTTGTGCTTGAATATGAAAATGGCGATTTTGTGAGAGCAACCACAAGAGGCGATGGCAGCATTGGCGAAGATGTGACCTTGCAGGTGAAAACAATTCCAACCGTGCCTTTGAAGATTGAATATCTTGGCAAACTTATTGTTCAGGGCGAGGGAATGATGACAAAAACCGCCCTTAAACAATATAACAAAACTGCTGAAATTCCACTTAAAAATGCCAGAAATGGGGTTGCAGGCGCAATTCGAAATTTAGACCCAAAAGAAACCGCAAAAAGAAAACTTGACTTTTTTTGCTATTCAATCATATTTTGCGACAAGAAGTTTGCCACACAACTTGATATGCACAATTTTTTGATTGAAAACAAATTTAATGTTGGAAATTTCTTTTTCATTTGCAAATCCGCCGCAGAAATTGAACAGCACATTTTGGAAATAGGTGCAAAAAAGACGCATCTTGACATTGATATAGACGGAATGGTTATTAAAGTTAACAATGTTTCTCCTCGCGAAGAAATAGGCTGGACAAACAAGTTCCCAAAGTGGGCAATGGCTTTCAAGTTTGAGGCGGAAGAGATTTCAACGATGCTTAAAGATGTTGTTTGGCAAGTTGGAAGAAGCGGCAAAGTTTCTCCAACTGCAATTTTGGAGCCGGTTGAACTTGCCGGAGCAACAATTTCACGAGCCACTTTAAACAACATTGAGGACATAAGAAAAAAAGATGTTTACATCAACAGCAGGGTGTTCATAAGGCGCAGCAACGAAGTTATTCCAGAGGTTTTGGGTTTGGCTGAAAAATATGAAAATTCGCATGTTATTGACGAGCCAAAAACTTGCCCATGTTGCGGAAGTGCACTTGTTAAGAAAGGGCCTTTAATCTTTTGCCCAAATCATGACGGCTGCAAAGAGCAAATTGTAAGCCGCTTGACGCACTTTGTAAGCCGCGAGGCGTTTAATATTGAAGGTGTTTCGGAAAAGACGATAATTCAACTTTACAACGATTTGTCACTCAGGCATTTTTCTGACCTTTACAAACTGACAAAAGAACAACTTATTAATTTGGAGAAATTTCAAGAAAAAAAAGCTGAAAATGTGATAAAAAGCCTTGAAAAAAGCAAAAAAATTGAATTTTCACGATTTTTATATGGAATTGGCATAAGCGAAGTTGGAATTAAAACCGCACGCGACCTTGCCAAAAATTTCAAAACTCTTGAAAATTTGCAAAAGGCCACTTTTGAACAAATTGATGAAATTGAGGACATTGGAGAAATTATTGCGCACAATATTTTTGACTTTTTTAAAGACGAGGACAACCTTCAAGAAATACAACAGTTGTTTGACGTTGGGGTTGAAATCTTGGCTGAAAGCGGGCTGACATCAGAAAAGTTTAAGGGAATTAATTTTGTTCTCACGGGCACGCTTCCAAATTACAGCCGAAGCGACATGACAAAACTTATTGAAAGCAATGGAGGAAAAACTTCATCTTCTGTTTCAAAAAACACAAATTTTGTTCTTGCCGGGCAGGATGCGGGCAGCAAACTTGACAAAGCAAAAGCGCTTGGAATAAAAATCATTTCGGAAGAAGATTTGCTTGAAATGTTAAAAGACTAAGCCGCTAATTTTTCAAACACTAAAAACTGTTTTTGCATAAATAAAGCCATGAAGGTGGATTCAATTTATGGCAAATAGTGCTGAAAGTGTTTGGTCAAAGTTGCCAGAGGCTTTGTCAAACGAGGAAACGTGTGCACTCATTCGTGAGGGAAGCAAAGAATCGTTAGAGAAGGCTTTGATTGGAAATTTGCGGCTTGTTCGGGCTGTTGTTTCAAGGCATATTTCAAATTTGCAAAATGGCGATTTTGCTGTGGCATCGCTTGAAGATATGGAACAAGATTGCGTTTTTGCTTTGATGAAATGTGTGAAAAGCTTTGACCCAGACCGTGGAGTTTCTTTTTCAGCATTTGCTTCAAAGAGCATTATGAATGTTCTTGGAATGGAATATCGCAGGCAGAAGAAAAGCGTTAAACCCATAAGTTTGGAAACAAAAATCTTTGGCACAAAGAAAAAAGATGACGAAGGAACAAGCATTTTTGACACTGTGCCAGACCCACAGTTTGAAGCGGATAATCAAGATAACTTACTTGAAAAAATTTATTTAAAAACAAACATTTTTCCAATTTTATCCAGAAAAGAGCGAGATATTTTTATTGATTATTATTATCACGATTTGACCAAAAGCGAAATTGCCATAAAGCAAAATGTGGTGAGAACAATTGTTTCCCGATATTTGGAAAGAGCAAAAAACAAAGTGCAAAAAATGTTGAGAGAAGGAATTTCATCGGATGACCTTGCAATAAGAAAAATTTCTCTTAACGAAGAGGCTTTGTTGGAATTTAAAGAAAAACGCGGAATTATAAAAAAATATGGTGAAGAATTTTTAAGAAGGCGATTTTTGCTTAAACTTACACTTGAACAAGCAACCATATTTAAAAATGCATTTTTGAATTATTGTGGACAGTCAAAAAAAATGTTGCCGCTTGGAACGAGTTTGAAGGAAAAGGATTTCGAAAAAGGCTGCGAGGAAATTAAACAAATTTTAAAGGAAAAAGAAAAGGAACTTTTAGCAGAAAAAGCTGAATTTGACAAGCTTCCAATTATAAAAGTTCAATCCAAAGAAGTGAAAGCCACAAATGCACTTATTGAAAGATATGGCGGCAGGGCGTTTTTGTGGAAATATTTTGTTCCTATATTAAAAAGTGAAGAAAAGCAAGTTTTTGCCGCAAGAGTTTTAAACTTTGATGGAAGTTTAACAAACGGCGAGATTGCAAAGGCGCTTAAACTTGATGTTGCAACTTTGAAGCGAAAAACCTTGCAGGTAACAAAAAAATTGGAAAAAATTGATTTGGAACTTTTAAACGAACTTGTTGACAATGCTAAGGGGCATAACTTTGGCTTTGATATCAACTTTGAAAAAGTTAAAGAGAGAAAACTTTTTGTGCAAAAGTTTGGCAATAAATTTGATATTTTAAAATCGTTTGCGCCAACTTTAAAGGATGATGAAAGGCAAATGTTTAAAGACTTTTACATTTTTCCGCAATATAAAAGAGAAGAGGACTTTGCCAAAGCGAAGGGCTGGAGTAAAGAACAATTTGACACAAAAGAAAAAGAAATAAGAGAAAAATTGCAAAATTTTAACTTTGGCGAGAGCGCAAAACAGCCAGATTGCAGCAAAGCGAAACAAAATGAGGAAAAATCAAAAAATATATGATAAAAATGCTTGACTTTTGTGTTTTGGGTAAGTATAATGAGCATAGTGTTTCGTTGTCGGAAACCATGCTTAAAAAATAAGCATAAACAAACAACAGGTGGCGAGCCTTCGTTTCACCGATTTGAGCAGAAGCTCAAAGTCATCGAGAAGATGATTGTGTTGTTCGTGTTTAAAAACAAGCATTTTTCATTGACGCGAAATCATCGCGTCATTTTTTATGACAAATCTATTCAAGATTTAAAACTGAAAATCTAAACAAAAGGAGAAAACTATGCCAACATTTAACCAACTGATTAGAAATGGAAGAAAAGAGTTTGAAAAAAAGAAAAAAGCACCTCTTCTCAACGAATGCCCTCAAAAACGCGGCGTTTGCTTGTCAGTGAGAACTGCCACACCTAAAAAACCTAACTCCGCTCTTCGTAAAATTGCCAGAGTTAAACTTTCAAATGGACAAGAAGCAACTTGCTACATTCCTGGAATTGGACACAACTTGCAAGAACACAGCGTTGTTTTAGTTCGTGGCGGACGTGTTAAGGACCTTATCGGTGTTCGTTATCACATCATCAGAGGAACTTTGGACACTGCCGGCGTTGCAAACAGAAAACAAAGCCGTTCTAAGTATGGCGCTAAGAAGCCAAAGGCTGGCAAATAGTGCGGGGACTCGGCGAAAACTTCGCTGATGGCTCGTTTTTGTCACAAGTGCCAAAAAGCATCGCTTTAACGCTTGTTTTCGCCTTCTCGCCGCCAAACGAAAATGCAAGCATTTTGCGGCGACTCTCTTGCGAAGTGGGGCTTCGAAGAGTGAAAGCAGGGGCGTTGCAAGCGAAAAAGTAGAAATTTAAAGAAAATCACACATTATGTGTTAAAAGGAGTAAAACTATGCCAAGAAGAAATAGTGCGGTTAAAAGAGATGTTTTACCAGATCCAATTTATAACAGCAAAGTTGTCACCAAACTTATCAACCAAGTTATGCTCAGTGGTAAGAAAGGTCTTGCTCAAAGAATTGTTTATGGAGCATTCAATATCGTAAAAGAAAAAACAAGTTTAGAACCTCTTGATGTTTGCCTTACAGCAATAGAAAATGTTAAACCTATGCTTGAAACAAAAGGTAGACGTGTTGGAGGTGCAACTTATCAAGTTCCTATGGAAATCCGCCCAGAAAGAAGACAAACTCTTGCTATTCGTTGGATTGTGAACAATGCAAGAAAAAGAAGTGGCGAAAGAAATATGGACGAAAAACTTGCAGCCGAACTTATAGATGCATATAACAACACTGGTGCATCCATCAAAAAACGTGACGAAATGCACAGAATGGCTGAGGCTAATAAGGCGTTTGCACATTATAAGTGGTAAAGAACGCTTAAAAAAGGTTTTTTTATGTTTATTTCCTTAAAAAATAGGCAAATTTAGAAAAAGGATTAAGATAAAATGGCTACAAATCTTGAAATGACCAGAAATGTTGGAATTATGGCTCACATTGATGCTGGTAAAACCACCACCACTGAGAGAATTTTGTTCTACACTGGTAAAAATCATAAGATTGGCGAAGTTCACGACGGCGAGGCTACTATGGACTGGATGGCTCAGGAGCAAGAAAGAGGCATCACAATCACTTCCGCCTGCACAACTTGTCATTGGAAAGGTCACAAAATCAACATCATCGACACTCCAGGACACGTTGACTTCACTGTTGAAGTTGAACGTTCTTTGAAAGTGCTTGACGGTGCGGTTTTGATTCTTTCTGCTCGTGACAAAGTGCAACCACAAACAGAAACTGTTTGGCGTCAATCCACAAAATACAAAGTGCCAACCATAATTTATGTTAACAAAATGGACAGAGATGCGGCTGATTTTTATGGTTGCGTAAATTCAATCAGAGAAAGATTGAAAACAAATCCTATTGCCATTCAAATGCCAATAGGTGAAGCTGACACATTCAGCGGAATTATTGACCTTCTCACAATGAAGGCAGAAGTTTATGAAGATGACCTCGGAACAAAGATTGACATCGTTGATATTCCAGAAGAATACAAGGCAAAGGCTCAACAACTTCACGATGAAATGATTGAAAAGATTGTTGAAACTGACGATGCTCTTCTTGAAAGATACTTTGAAGGCGACACAATTTCTCTTGACGAACTCAAAAAGGCTCTTAGAAAAGCAACAATCTCAAGAACATTAGTTCCTGTTCTTTGCGGCTCTTCATATAAGAATAAGGGTGTTCAAATGCTTTTGGATGCTATGGTTGAATATCTTCCATCTCCACTTGACATAGACCACATTGAAGGCGTAAACCCAGAAACAGGCGAGAAAGAAACCAGAGCGCCAAGCGAAGACGCTCCATTTGCAGGGCTTGCATTTAAGATTATGACAGACCCATTTGTTGGTCGTCTTGCGTTCTTCCGCGTTTACTCTGGGAAACTTGTTGCCGGCTCTTATGTTTACAACTCAAACAAGGGCGAAAAGGAAAGAGTTGGGCGTTTAATTCGTATGCACGCCAACCAAAGAGAAGAAATCAAAGAGGTTGGGGCAGGCGACATTGCCGCTATTGTTGGGCTTAAAGACACAATCACAGGCGAAACACTTTGTGATGAAAAGAATCCTATCCAACTTGAAAGTATGGAATTCCCAGAGCCTGTTATTCGCGTTGCGATTGAGCCAAAGACAAAACTTATGCAGGAAAAAATGGTGCTTGCACTTGTTAAACTTGCTGAAGAGGACCCAACTTTCAAAACTTACACCGACCAAGAAACCGGACAAACAATCATCGCAGGTATGGGCGAACTTCACCTTGAAATCATTGTTGACAGACTTCTTCGTGAATTTAAAGTTGAGGCAAATGTCGGCAAGCCTCAGGTTGCTTACAAAGAAACAATCAGAAAAGCAACAAGAGCAGAAGGTAAGTTCATCAGACAGAGTGGTGGTAAGGGACAATATGGCCACTGTATCATTGAAATGGAACCTCTTGAACCAGGCACAGGCTACATTTTTGAGGACAAAACAGTTGGTGGATCGATTCCAAAAGAATACATCCAACCAATCAACAATGGAATTATTGAGGCAAGCAAAACCGGTGTGATTGCTGGCTATGAAACTGTTGACTTCAAAGTTACCGTTGTTGATGGTTCTTACCACGAGGTTGACTCTTCCGAAATGGCATTTAAGATTGCCGGCTCTATGGCATTCAAAGATGGCGCATCAAAGGCAAACCCTGTTCTTCTTGAACCTATTATGAAGGTGCAAGTTGAAGTGCCTGATGACTATCTTGGAACAGTTATGGGCAACTTGACTTCTCGTCGCGGAATTTTGACTGGAAACGAAACAAAACCAGGCGTGCAAGTTGTCAATGCAGAAGTTCCACTTGGAGAAATGTTTGGTTATGCAACAGACCTCCGTTCTCAAACACAAGGCCGCGGAACTTTCACAATGGAATTTTTGAAATATAACGAAGTTCCAAAGAACATCGCTGAGGGCATTGTTGGAGCGCGTAAAAAGAACGCTTAAAGCCCAAAGTTTTAACTATGTTTTTCCATAAAACATTTTTGTCCAAAAAATTTTAGAAAATAATGATAAAATGTTTGGACTTTTGGAAAAAATATGATAAAATGTTTAAGTAAACTAAAAAAAGTAATAAAAAGGAGATTTTTACAATGGCTATCGGAAAATTTGATAGAACAAAACCACACGTAAACGTTGGAACTATTGGTCACGTTGACCATGGTAAGACAACCCTTACCGCCGCAATCACAACTCTCAGCGCTTTGATGGGTAAAGCTCAGGCTATGAGATATGATGAAATCGACAAAGCCCCAGAAGAAAAGGCAAGAGGAATCACAATCAACACTGCACACGTTGAATATGAAACAGACAAACGTCACTATGCACACGTTGACTGCCCAGGACACGCTGACTATGTTAAAAACATGATTACAGGTGCAGCTCAAATGGACGGCGCAATCCTCGTTGTTGCTGC
>CANRFP010000022.1 GCA_947629895.1 uncultured Clostridia bacterium
CAACCCCAGATATGATGGGAATTGTTGGACGTATCGCAAGAATCCTCGGACCAAAAGGCTTGATGCCAAACCCAAAGAGCGGAACAGTTACTATGGACGTAACAAAGGCTATCAAAGATGTTAAGGCCGGAAAGGTTGAATACAGACTTGATAAAACCAACAATGTTCACGTTATCATCGGAAAGAAGAGTTTTGGAAAAGAAAAACTTCTTGAAAACTTTAACACCATTATGGAGGCTCTTGTTAAGGCTAAACCAGCCGCTGCAAAGGGACAATACATCAAGAGTGTTACTCTTGCTTCCTCAATGGGACCTGGCGTGAAGGTGACATACAACATCTAGGCGAAAACTGCGCTGAGGGCTCGTTTTGTCCTGCGGACAAAAGCATCGCATTGACGCTTGTTTTCGCCTCCTCGCGACCAAACGCAAGTCGCACTGCGTTGGCGACTTGGTCGCGACTCTCTTGCGAAGAGAGTGCTTCGAAGAAAGTGGTTGAAAAAACTGCGAAGAACATCGATTTTGTATGCCGGGCGAAGCCCTTTCTCATCAAAAATTTTATAGCGGGATTTGAGAGTGTGAAGGCGCGTCTCTGCGGGCAATTGATGAATTGAGATCCTTCACTATGTTCAGGATGACAATATTGAGGTGAAAAACGCACTGCTGTCATTCTGAGGCGAAGCCGAAGAATCTCAAATGGCTGACTTTAAATGATTGCTTGACAAAAAACAGACACAGTCTGACAAAAATAGTGCTTTTTAAACAGCATAATCACGTTTAATTACTACAAAATATTTTTTGAAATTTGCCAACTTTTACCTATTTTGTTTGACTTGAAGGCAGATTTAAGATAAAATAGTCTTGTTATATATTAAGACTACAAGGAGAATACTTTATGAAAGTTAGAAGAAAGGCTTTTTTTAGAGGTTTAGTGCTTGTCATGGCTTTTGCTATGACAATCTTGTGTTTTCCTCTTAATGCTTTAACAGCATTTGCGTATTTTGAGGATCCAGACTTGGAGGGCAACACCAATTACAACTATTTGCTTATTGGTTCAAATCCTGTCACGGGGGATGAGACAAACACTTCAAAGGGTGAGGTTGTCACAACAGTAACAAAAGGCGACACATATTACATTCCTTTTGCTTATGTTGGTGGCGAAAAAGAAAAAATTCTTGGAAGAGTTGATGATGGCAAAATTTCCAATGAATCTGTCAGCGTCATCTATAACACAAGCACTTTGAAAAATGAAAAAGAAGGCGGCAAAGTTAAGATTTATGATGAAACAGAAGACGCAGATGAATACAAAGCCAACTACGGTGAATTTGTTGCTGAAAATGAAGGAACTTATATTATAAGATATTCCTATAACTATAAAGATGCTGACGGCCACACCTACACAAACACCTATGATTTGAAAGTTATCAGCACTCTTCCAAGCGCAAGTTTTAACTTTAAGGACAACGCACAATACTTCATTCCAAGCGTGATTGACCTTAAATGGGCAAAAACTAAGAATAAGGCAGGAGAGGACACATATCGCGATCTTTCTCTTCCTATGCCAGAACTTGTTGATGAAGACGGTGAAACAATCAACCTTTTAAAAGACGGTGAATCAGAAGAAGATTTGCAAAAGCATTTTGTAACAGTACTTCCTGGTGACAAAACTGGCAGATATGTTGTTGTAACTGCAACCGGCGGCGTTGAAGGCGGCGAGGTTACTGTCACAAAAGCAGAAGAAGCTGTTGATGACGGAGAAGGCAGAACACACGCAGCGGGCGACCTTTATATTGACGGAAACACCTTCAAAAAAGAAAGCACAGGTGCTTACAACTACACAATAAAGTATTCTTATTATGAAAACGGCCAATTTGTTGCCGCAACAACAAAAGAGACAAAGTTATATCCAGACTATGACGGTGGAAACCCATATTATAAGGAATATAACCTTAAACTTCAATTTGAATCTTCTTGGAACCAAAATGCTGGACAAACAAGAGTTGAAACAACTCTTCCAAAGCCAATGGGAATTGTTACAAACGATGGAGAAGACCAACAAGTTGACATTAGATACACCGTTAAAGTTTACTACAATCCAAACGGAACAACAGTTGGACAAGAACTTGATTATGACCAATATAAAGATGTTCTTGTTGAAGACGTTGATAATTGGGATGAGGAAAATCCAACATATGTTTTGAAAGACCCAACAGTTTTCAAACCTCTTGAAAACGGAACTTACAACTTTGTTTACACAATTTATGACTTCTATGGAAACAGCGTTTCTTCACCAAAAGAAACACGTTATTGGAGAAACATCGTTGATAAAAAAGCTCCAACTCCTGTTTTGTATGATGCTTCTGACAGAACATTAAAGCCAGAAGGCGTTGAAACAAAAGAAGAAGATTGGACAACCAATTATAACGATGCAACTTACAAATTTAAAACACGTGCAAATCCAAATGCAGTTGTGGTTTACGCTATTGGCATTGACGACAACTACACAACAACAGAAGATTTTCTCAACGAAGCGCCAGAAACTTCAAAGAGAAAGATGATTAGAAGAATTAGAAATGACCAAGAAACAAAGTTTGATATTGAAGAATATCACAACAAAAACTTGGTGTTCAACTACAGAACAACAACAGAAGAGAGCAACGCTTACAAAAATCTTTACACAAACAACTTCCTCATTCAACAGAAGAGAAATTATGAAGATTTTAAAAGCGACGAAGAAGCAAGAGAATGGCTTTTGAAAAATCAATATTTGCTTGTTTTGGACAACTCAAACGCACAACACTTGTTCAAATTGTTTGAATCAAACTTCAAAGGCGTTTTGGCAGCAGAAGAACTTGCTGATGACCTTTACACAGATGCAGCATCTTTTGAAACATTCTTGAAAGATTATTCAAGTGAAGATGCCACTGCAGACGAAAAGGCAACTCTTAAAACATTCAAAGCAGAAATTGAAAAAATTGGTTTTGCATACCTTCCAATGAATGCCACATTTGGTGCAACCACAAACGGTGCAACACAATTTGATGACAACATCAAAGGAATGGGATATGGTCAATACTACATTGATTATATCGTTTATGACGATGCTGGAAACAACCAAACATCAACAAAATCAATTTATGTTGGCTCTTACACAGACAGTGAAGCACCAACTCTCACATTTGCAACATCACTTAGAGACACCTATCTTCCAGATGCAACAATCACATTCACAGCTCCAACAGCATCTGATAACGGTGACAGCGTTGACACAAATATGAGAATTGAAACTTATTACAGATATTTGACAGAGGACACCGCTGAAAACCAAAAAGCAATCACCGACCTCAAAGATAAAGATGAAAACGTGCTTTCTGCTCACACTTTGCAACAACTTTACACTGACCTTACAAAGAAAGATGATGAAGTTTCAAAGGGATATTTGAACGATTATGATTCATTCTTGAAAGAAGGAAAGGCGGATGGATATGTTCGTTTGACAGACCCAGAAGCAACATCTTACACCATTGATTTGAACGAAGTTAACACGGAAGACAGAAAATCAACACCAGCAATCAAGATTCAAATTGTAACATTTGTTTATGATGACAGCGGAAACATTGCAATGTATGCAACATCTGCAAACATCGCAAACGTTATTGATAACTATGCACCATGGCTTGAAGATGCAAAAACAGGCCCTAACGCAGGAGCTGAAACTTACTTGCAAGGACAACCAATTTCGCTTCCAACTTTGGTGTTTGGCGATGATGAAATTGCATATGTTTCTTATGATGTTACAGTAAACCACATCACAACAACAAAGAAAGATGGCAAAGATGTCACAACCACAACTCCTGTTACTGTTTACGATTTAAAAGCAGACAGAGACGAAGACGAATTGACATTAACTCTCTCAGGTGGAAAATTCACACCAGGAAGTTATGGTCAATATCAAGCAAGAATTTATGTTGTTGACGTAAACAACAAAGCTGCAGTTTATTTCCTTAACTATTATGTAACACAAAAAATAAGCATTGAAACTCCAAAAGTTACAACATCTTTTGATGGTGCTGAAATTGAACTTGATGGTGACGACAATTACAATCCAGAAGTTGGACTTGAAATTGATGCTCCAAAAGTAACTTATGACATTTCTGAAAGCATCTCTTATGAGGCTTACAACAAACTTACAGATAAGAGCAGTGCACCAAAATATATCATCAAAGGTGTTGATGAAAACGGCGCTGCAAATGATTGGTCAACAAACAGAACCGGCCGCAACCAAAGATTTGTTGCAACAAAGAAAGAAGTTGTTGATTTGTCATACACAGTTAAATTGCTTGTTTATGATAGAACAAACTTTGAGTTTGCTGGAAGAACCATGAATCCAGATGGAACACCTTCTAAGCTTGGAGAATCAGGCGTGTTCTTTATCGGAAATGGCAAGGGTGCCGGAAGCAAAGAAAACAAATTCTCTTATGACTATGATACAGGCAGATATTTGTGGACTACAGGTGATACCACTTATGAAATTTACAAAGATGTTGATCCATCGCCTGAAGGAGAAGAGGAATCAATTGTTTGGGTGTATAATAATGCTGACAGTGACAGCACAAAAGTTGGCAAGCTTAAAGGATTGTCAAACTTTGCTACACTAACAGGAATTGATGAAGATGATTCTTTTGAAACAAATGTTGACGCCTTCTTCAATGGCTTGACGTTCTACAAAGAAACATTAGGACCATACACAATCACAGTTAACGACACCAAAGGTCCAAAATTCTCAAGTATTTATGATGACAAAACAGTTTTCCCAACAAGTTTGACAAGAGACAAAATTATAGATGGTTACAATTTCCCAGTTCCAGGTATTCAAGCAACTGATAGAGCGGGAATTGACCTCTCAAATTCAAGAATTACAATAAGATGGTCACTTTCTGGTGGCACTGACACAGGCTCAGAATCTTGGTATACAGAAGAAAGCTTAACAAATGGTGGAATATTCAAAATCAACAGCAATGGCTCTCGTCTTGACGGAACTTACACTTTCACTTACCATGTTGAAGATATTTATGGCAACGAAAACGAACTTGTTAAAACAATCACTGTTGGTGATGTTGTTGCACCAGAAATTTCAGTTGCTGAAAGCATTGTTGAAGAAAATTACAAAGTTGGCTCTGAACTTATTATTAGATACAGCGACATTGACATCAATGACCCTGGTTATGGTTGGGATGAATCAAAACAACCAGTAATCACTTTAACAAACACATCTTCTGGCGGGGATGATATTGTTGGACACGAAGTGACTGGCGGTGTAAGTTTCAAACTTGACCAAGTTGGAACTTATGAACTTAAAATTGAAGCAACCGACACACACGGAAATGTTGGAACTTGGACAAAGAGAATAACAGTTTCCGCAAAAGCTCAGGATGCAACAACAACTTACAGAGTTATTGGAACAGTTTTGATTGTTGTTTCAGTTGTTGTTCTTGCAGGCGTTGTTATCTACTTCATCGTATCAAAAGTTAAACTTGATAAAGAGCTGAAGAAGAAATAAAAATAAAAAAAAAGACTGAAAATTCAGTCTTTTTTTATTGTGGGACAGACACCATTTTCGTAATGCGGACACGGCTTTCAGCCTAACCGCTACTCAAATGGTTTCTCATCCCAATCCTCTTCCCTGTTGGTGATTTTTAATTTATGCTCGCCGGGCAAAGCCCTACGCTCGCAAAATTAAAAATTTTATTGTGAAATTCATTAATGTAAGAGAATTGTGGAATGTTGAAAAAACAATAAAAAAGATAGCCGATTGACTATCTTTTTTTTGAGATTCTTCCGCTTTGCGTCAGAATGACAGCGAAGGGTTGTTGCAAAGAATAATCATACGTGATTTTCTTTTGCTTACTTTTCTTTTCTCCAAAAGAAAAGTAAGTTATTTGACAGAGATGCGTTTTCTAAGTTTGAAGATTAAGAACACGATTACAACAAACGCAATGGATGAAAGCACGATTGCAATTATTGTTGCGGCGTTCATAGGCGCTTTCTTTGTTATTTTATAACTGAACATTGGGTCATTGTTTTCGCCTGTTACAACTTGAACAAAGAACGTTCCTTCTCTACTTAAAACATATCTTCCTTCGCCGGTGTTGTTATCCTTTGTGATTGTGTGGGAGTAAACAACGCCTATTGTTGAGCCTGAGTAAGTTACAACACGAACTGTGCATTCGCCCATTGTATTCCACATGTTTGCCACATTGTAGGTGATTGTTATATTTCCTGTGGTTGTTTCGCCTTGTCCAAGTGAAATCTTGATTGGTGCTTGCCCAGCTTGGATTGTCACTTTGTATGTCCATTCTGCGTTTGATAGGCTTCTGTCATTTGAATTTATTGTGATTGTGTAAGTGCCTGCGCCGGTTTTTTCATCCAAGTATGACAATATCAGTTTGGACAGATAGGTTTTGTCATTCACTCTTATTTTTGGCAAATTCAACGTTTGAACATAAGCTTCTGTCATATCAACATCATTCTTCATGATTTTCTTAATGTAATATTTTTCAAATTCGTTGAAAATGTAGGAGTAGTGATATTGGTCCTCGTTTAAAATTGTAAATTCATACCATTCTTCTCTTAGGGTCACATTTGGAACTGTGCTGAGCCTACTTGTTGCCGAGAATTTAACTCTATATGTTCCAGATTGATTGAACACATAGTTTCCATTTGACTGAGCAACAGTATATTCTCTTCCGTTTCTTTCAACTGTGATTTGTGGGCCGCTTTCAGTGTAATAGGATTTTGTGTTTGGGTCAATGCTTAAAGTTACTGTTCCGTTGTAAGTTGCCTTGTTGATTGGGTCGGTTGACACAGGCAAGTTTGTTTCAATGTTGTTGTAGGTTAGGATGAAAGGCACGTCTTTAAGGAATATCAAAGTGAACACATCTGTTTGTCCGCTGCCGGTGCCAAATCGTTGCTCGTTTCCCTCGTTTCCCGCATGGTCTGTGAAACTTATTGTGTATCGTCCAGAACGCTTCAATGTTACTTCCGTGAACACTCTTTCTGTGTTTGTGGTTGAAACTGTTTCTCGAACAAGTGTTGTGTCTGGAGTAATTTTAATTCCATCTTTCAAAATTGTAATTTCGTTTAAGTTTGATTCAATTCCGTTATATCTTGTCCACCTCAGCGTGATTTCTGATGTTTGTGGGTTGTCGGAGTTGACAATGATGTTTTCAGAAGTGTAGTTTACAAGATTTTTTGATGTGTTAAGTGCGCCGGTTTGGTCGTCCACATAAAATTCTTGCACAAATTTTGAAGTTGGAGGAATGAATGTAATGATGATGTAGGTGTCAACTGTTGGAATGTTTTCTGGTGACGAGCCACCAATTCCTTTCTTGTTTGTTATGTGATATCTAACTGACGTCACCGTGTCACTGTCATAGAAGATGTCTTCTGATTCTGGATCCGACACATCAACAAGGTTTTCTTTGTTGGTTTTAACTTTAACTGCTGTTTGCCCTGCAACATATCTCATTTTTACAATATAATGGTTTGTGTAAACTTGGGATTGGGTGCCCGGTGTGTGATATTCAGAACCATCTCTTTGAATCACAACTGTTTCGCCCGATGCTGTTTCCATTTCAACCCAATAGGTGGTTGTTTGCGCTGTGAGGTTGAAGCGGTAAATTGCTGTGTTTTCGCCCTCTTTCGGAACAATTCCAAACACATAACGCGAGCCTCCATAGCTGTTTTGCAAGTAAGTTTCGTCATACCAAATTTTTAGATAATAGGTTTGCATATTCACGTCATCTGGGCACTGCAAAGTTGTTGTTGGGCTGGACAGTTCGGTGAAGTTAACGCCGTCTGTGCTTATGGAATACTTAACAGGAACAAGAATGTTTTCATCGTTTGAAGGTTGGGAGTAAATAATTCTGATTTGTGACAACATTGAGTTTTCCATTTCGCCAGCACGTATTTGCTCGGTGATGTTTGTGCCGTTGGCATCCAAAATTTTGTATTCGCCAGAACCAACTGTGCTGCCATCATTGGTGTTTATTGTTGGAAGTTTGTTGTATAGTATGAAGAATATGCTTCTTCGGTATCTGCCGGTTGTGTCAATCACTCTAATTTCACAAATTATATAATATTGTGTTGTGTCCTTGGCTAATTTTTCTTTGTTAACTGAATAGGTGCAAGTTTTAATTGCGGTGTCACCACTTGGGGTTGGGGTTTTGATTAAACCATCTTCTGGATGCTCATCCGCATTTTCGTTATACACAATCACGCCATATTGGTTTGACAAAACGCGAACTGTTGGGCTGTAAATTTGTGAATTGTAAGTGAATTGGAAGCCATCGCTTGTGACGTAATAATTTCTGTCAAAATTTGCATCGTAATAGGCATATAAGTCATTTTCAGAGCCAACTTCGCTTGTTATAATTGTTTCTTTGTATAATCTAACTTCGCTGTAAGTTGTGCCATAATTGTCGGAAAATTCATATACAAGCCTTGTGTTTGCCGTGAAGTTTGAATTTAAAACAAATCTCAAAATGTTGCCGCTGACATAGGTTGAAACATCGTTTGAGTTGTTTATTGCTTGCCAAATTGACGACAACCCAAGTTTGTTTGTTAAGCCGTCAGCTCCAAGAAGAGGAGTTCCATTTTCTGCGCTGTCACGATAAATGTTAATGTGAGTTACAAAGTTTTGCGCCACCAAAGTGCTGTTCAAATTTGCATCACTTGGATTTGTGAAGCCAACAAATTCTTCGTTTTGGCTTTCAAGAGTTGGCCAATTATATGAAAGTTGTGCGTTTTGGAAGTTGAAGTAAAAACTTTCATCTCTTTGTGACGTGAAGGCGTATTGCCTATTGTGTATTGTAAGAATGCTTTTGTATAGTGAGGAAACGTTGCTTATTTCACTGAACAAACTGTCAAAAGTGACTTCTTGGCTGTTGCCGGCAGTGTCAAATTTAAGGATAACATTTTTCTGTGTTGCATATGGTGAAGTCATGTAATAAGTTGTTTTATAGATGTTTCCAAAGGAGTTTCTCAGTTCAAGCTTAATTTGTGCCCAAGCTTCGCCAAAGTAGTTGATGCCCGTTAGCGAGAAGCCAGGTCGGGAATATATGCTGTGAACCATGTTGTGAGCTTTTGCATTTGTGAAGTCGGCAATTGTGTAAGCGTCGTCAACTTGTTTTTCATCACCACCTTCCTTTCTTGTGGCTGTGTAAGAAATCAATTTGTTATCATCTTCATTTTCACGTTCATTGTAGTCCACAACATAAATTGTGTAAATTGTTAGGTTGTCGGCGCGGTCAGTTTCAACAATTTCATAATATTTATTCGCGTTGAAACTGTCAAGCTTGTCTATTGTTGTGAATGCACTCTTTGAATTTAAGAAATCAGAATAGGTTGTTTCGGTGGTGTCGTTGTTTGGATTATATTTTTCATTATCTCCAAATTCACGATAATAAATTTCATAACTTTCAGTTGTGCGCTTTAAAGTGTTTAGATAGTCGCTTGAAACGGTGTAGGAATAATATGCAAAATCGCCCGTGTTGCGGCTGATGTTGTAACTTGTTTCGTCATTTGAAAGCGCAGTGTCATTGTTTGCTGTTTGCTTTGTTCTAAGTTTGTTTTCATTGAAGTCTGCCACAAATCCGCTTTCCACGCTTGCAGCAACCAAATTGTCGATGTTTGTGTGAGGGGCGGAGAGGTCAACGGTTATTCTCTTTGTGCATTTTTCATAATAGCCATCCTCATCATTGTGATTTTTATATTGCATTGTGATGTCAACGTAATCACCATTTTGATAAATCCCAAGATTGCTTAAACTTATTTGCCCAATATAAGATGTGTTGGAAAGTTCAGGGCTGTTAACCCATGGCGTTTTTCGTTCATGTCCTTCCTCATCTGGTCCACCATAGAAAAGGTTGTCGCGAGGCTTGTTTGTTTTAAATTCAATGGCGTTTATGTCAATCTCTGCCATATATTCGCTGCCACAATCCCAAACAAGGTTCACTGTGCGCTGATTTGTGTAATAGTTTTGAATTTGTTTGCCGTTCACCGAAACAGTGTCACTTTTAAGAGGAACTGCCGAGCCCACAAGCCTTGCTTCAAAATCTGGGTTGGATTTTTCAATGGTCATTGCAAAGGTCACATCAAGGTCACCATTTTTATTGTATTTTGTGTCGCCGCTGCCGGTTGTAAATCTGCCTTGCGTGATTTTGATGTAATATGTGC
The DNA here is from genome assembly GCA_947629895.1 of uncultured Clostridia bacterium. Next base: position 10,233 of record CANRFP010000022.1, read on the forward strand.
CTTCGTCTTTAAGTTCGTTGATTGGGGCGCCGGTGACAGGGTCATACAACTTCAAAAATCCACCTTTTGCCAAGCCATTTTTCTCTTGAGAAGCATTGAACACCGCATTTGAGTTTATGCCAACAATATAGTTTCTTCCTTGAACTTCTTGTCTTACAAACAATTTGCTTTCGTCCATTTCAGAGGTTGCAATAAGTTGGCTTGTCATCATCTCTTTTCCGTTGTAAACCTCAACAAAAAGTGCATATTCGCTTATCAGCAGGCTGGTTTCTTCAAGTTCTTTTTCTGTGAATGTTGTGTAATTTTGAGTGGCGGAATTTTCTTCCACTTGAAATTTGTAAGTGCCAATGTTTTCGTCAACAGAGACGATGTTTGCATATTTTGTGTATTTAGCAGCAGGAACATACAGTTTCACAGGAAATTTGTTTGTTGTGAGAACATTGTTTATGCTGTTTGTGCTGTCGTAAACGGTTTGCCCCTCTTTGTTGCCGTTCACGCTGTCTGGGAAGGTGACAACAAGGTTGGCATTTTTTCCGTTGTCATACATTCCAACAAAAACCTCTCCACCAACAAGCGCTTCAACGTGCGTTTGACTGTCATTATCGGTGACAGTGGTTTGGTCGGTTACAACTCGATTTTGGTCCACATAAAACACCAAAGTTCTCTCATAAAAGTCTTTGTCGGTGTTGTAATTGTAACTATTATCCAAGCTGTAAATACGGGTGATTTCGTATTTTCCTGGCTCCGTGAAATTGTTCACAGAATTTATCATAAGTGGTATTGCCTGGCCATCTTCAACAGCTTCATTGCGCCCAAATTGATATAAAACTTCTTGTATAGTTGCATTTTCCGCTATTTCATAATAATGATAGGTTACATTGTCTGTGCTAAATTCCTTAGTGGAATTGTTATAACTTGTAATTGTGTTTGCACTTGCAGTTGCTTCTTGATATGGATAGAAGGCCATTGTAACAGTTTCAACTTGTGTGGTTGTGCCATTTTTTGTCACTGTTGGCTTAATGCTAACATAAAAATTTTCTTTAAGGCTAACAGGGGCAAGGTAAGATTTTTTATATGTGCGTGTGCCTATTTCTTCATACTCTTTTTCACCTGTTTCATAGGTGGTTTCGCTGTTTAAGTTTGAGTTGTAGCCCTCAAAACTGATTCCAAACTCAGAAGTGTCATAACTTACAACAATTTCTTGCCTTGCACTGTAATAATTTTGATAATGAACAAGGTCGTTGCTGCCTTTGGATGCAGGCACAAATTTGGTGTTTGACTGGTCACGAATAAGCACAGTTATGTTTGCTTCGTCGTCTGTTTTGATGTCCATGCTTGTTTGCCCAGAGGTGGTGCGTTTCCAGTCTGAGCCATTTAAATACCAATTCTCTTCATTTATTGGAATGGTGATATACCAGCCAGAATAGCTGTCATTTAAAAGGCTTGAAACTGTGTCATCGGTGGCTGTTCTTGTTGTGACATTTGCTAGGTTTGGCTTATCTAAAGTTTGAAGGTTATAAAAGGCTTTGTAAACATCCAAAGAAAGGTTGCCATCACAGTTTTTGAACAAATCTGACAAACCGGACACATCAACAGAATCTGGTTCATTGTCAAAATTTGCGCTATCTAAATTTGCAAGATAAATTGCCTTATTTTTTCCCCAATGCAAAGTGGATTCGTCTTGCAAAAACTTGGATTCTTCAACAAGTTCATATTGCCCAGAGGCTTTGTTTTGAAGGGCGAAAACTGGTGCCGTGTTGTCAATAAAGAACGCTCTCACAGCCCTATTTCCCGCCTCATCGTAAACTTCAACCAAATAAAGCCCAGCGCTTGACAGAACATAACTGCCAGATATTGCATTGCCTTGTTTGTAGGAGGAGGTGTTTCCTGCATAATCCACCCAAGTGTGATTTTTTGTTTCCAAATCAATCATTCGGTTGATTGGCAAAGCGGTCACATCTGTTGTCTCTAAAAACGCTTGAATAACATTTGAAGGATTATTCGTGTAAAATTGTTCCGAAATCAGTGGAAAATATCTTGTGTAAGCAAAACTTTGTGCACCACTTTTTTTATTTTGCCAAGAAAGGATAAGGCTTTGATTGCTTGAAAAAGATGATAAAGCCTCGCCAATTTGATATTCAGAACCCCCAGCAAGAGCGGTTACTGTTCTTGCGGTGATGTTTTCATGTGCTTCAATGCCCTCTTTGTCGATTGTGAAATAATATTCATCAAAAGCACCATTAAGGTTTATTGGAAAATCTATTCTGTTTGAAACTTCCGAACGATAGAACAATCTTATTGTGTAGTGGGCGTTGTCTTTCAAAACCACCGAATGTTCCTCTTCGTTTCCGTTGTTTGCAAAATAGGTGTTAAAATCAATTCCGTTTGCGCCGTTAAATTTTTGAAGATAATTTTTTGTTTCAAATTCTTGGGCGTAAATTCTAATCATGACATCTCTTCTGTATGCATAATCATCCATTTGAGTGTTGTCAACAATTTTTATGTCTTGATTATAAAACAGCCCCGAGCCAATCAGTTTGTCAAATGCTTCTGTGGTTGGGTTATAGGCCTGAACGCTGATTTTTGCTTGTTCTGCAACAATTTGGAAGTAGAAAACTTGATAGAACATTTTGTCTGGTTGGCGGTCTGATGCAGTTGACCAATAATCTGGAAAACTGTAACCAAGAATGTATATGTATGTTCCCGCTTCGCTTGCAATGTCGGTGAGGCCGGTGAATTTTGCTTTGTATAATGTTTGCTCGCCAAGTTTTAAATTTGGTTCTTCTTCATATGCGGAAGAAACTTTTCTTGTGGAATAAATTGAACTTGCAATAACGCTGTTTTGTTCGCCATTCAAAACGGCGTTTTGTGTGAATGTGATTGGCGTGTTGTCGGTTTGAACAGGGCCTTTAAGTGTGTTAATAAAACCTATTATTTTTGCTGGGGTGAAGGTTTGTGCGTTGTCTTGGCTGTTTTCAGAGGCAGAGCGCAAAAAGGCACTTGTCACATCGGCGCTGTTTTCAAATACACCTTTTTTAAGGTCATATGTTTTAAGCTCTTTGAGAGGATATTTGCCATTCACCTTTTCGCTGTCAATATCGGTGTAGTTGGCTTGATATCCATAAATATAAACCAAAATATTCTTGGACTTTTTGTGATTTGCAGCGGAAAAACCTTCAAGCACATATTTTTGAGAAAGATTTTCATTTACATAAATTGCTTGAAGCGAAACAACATAATCTCCAACATCTGTGAAATATATTTTTGTTTTTTTGTTATCCTCATCGGATTTTAAATCAAAGTTAACCACATCGCTGTTATTTGCAACAACTTCTTTTGTGTCTTTGTCATATTCAAACTTCACAGAGGTTGTCACATCGGAAAGCGTTTTGTTGATTGTAACTTCATAGCGGGTGTGGTCATATTCGATGAAAGGCAAAGAATTTGCAGCTTCAATGTTATCATTTTTTGAAGAATAGTTGCTGTATAAATAATAAGCGTTTTCACTGCTTGCATCGGTGAATGAAATTGTGTGGTCAAAATTCTTTTGAGTTATGATTGGTTGATTAACTTGCAAATAATTGTCTTGATCCAAAACATAAAAACTATAAACAATTTTTTCAGACACTTCAGGAACAATTTTAAAACTTTCTGGGTCTTCGTTTTTGTCAAGTTGTCCGTCAGTGCAGGTGTATTTGATAAGATTTATTTCAACTCTATAAACGCCCTCAACAACCTTATCTTGTTCGTCAGTTATTTTGATTGTGTTCTTTTTGCCATCTGCAAGAGACGTTTGTTCGGCTCTGTCAAAATACATTTCAAAGCCTTCTGGCGAAACATTGTAATATTGAAATGCCTCTGTGCCACCGGTGACAAAATTGTGAGTTGTGGCAAGTTGGGTTTGCTCAACACCGTTTATGTATAAATTGATTGTGCTTATTGTGAAGAAATTGAAATACGTTGTGTTGTTTGGATTTGGATAATAACAATAATCATACAAATTCCCTTGCACATTTTCTGAGTTGCCAACGTCAAAGGAAAGTTTAAGATAGTTTGAAGTTGTTGACCTAAACGAAAGGAAGGTGTTGTAATCAATAAGGCTGTCAGGAGTTGGCGTGTCCTCATCGCTGTGTTGCCCCAAAGTTTGACTTGTCAAATCTTGAATTTTAAAATATTCCGGAACATAGTTGTCTGTGCCGGCATCTTCGTCTGCCACAGTTGAAGCAAAAGCAGAGCTCACAGGAGCAGTTCTGCTTACAGCAAAAATTCCTGTGCCAAGAAAGCACAATGCAAAAATTATGTAGAAAATACTTTTAGACAAAAAATGTTTTTTCATAAACACCTCTCATTTACCTATTTATTTTAACACAAAGAAAAAATAAATCAAAATAAAATAAGATATTATTTATTATAAATAAATAAATATAATAATATACAAAAATTGAAGCCGCCTATTTTTGAGGGATAAAAATAATTAAAAAATATTTTAAAATTCAAAAAAATAAGCAAAAAATGCAAAAAAATCAATAAAAAATGCATTTTTTTAGTAATTTTTTGATATTTTTTAATCAAAATATTTTTATGACTAATTTTTTTAAGAATTTGTTTTTGTATATAAGCGCTTTTGTTCCAATGTATTTTTTGGTGCTGATTAGGTTGGTTGTTGAAATTGTAAATGCAAACTTAACTTTCAATGTGTTAAACACAATCAACCTTGTCACACTTCTTCTTTTGATTGGAACAGGAATTTTTGGCCTTGTTTGGAACATAAAACTTTCCAACGACAAATCCATCAAAATTTCCATAGTATCAAAAACAAATATAACCGACAAACACTTTTTGGGTTATTTTTCGCTTTTTGTGTTTTTTGCAATTCCGCTTGACCTTTCTCTTGTGAGCGCCTACTGTGTGTATGTGCTTGTGCTTATTATGATTGGAATTGTTTATATAAATAATTCTCTTTATTATATAAATCCACTTTTAAATTTGCTTGGGTATAATTTTTATGATATTGAATATATAGAAGAGGGGTGTCATGAAAAGAAAAACGCAAAAATTTTCTATCGCGGCGAACTTAAAATTGAGGGCAGAGTTTACAAAGTTAAAGTGAAAAACGAGCATTTTTGTTTTATTGATAAGAAAAATTCTTAAAACAAGAATGCGCTTAAAGATTTTATCTGACAAACAAAGTATTTTTTTGCCAAAAATCTTGACTTTTCAAGGTGCAATAATGTATAATTATGTGGTTCTCATTTGGGAACTTTAAAGGAGAGGACATGATTTCTGAATACGAACAAAGCGAGATGTTTCAAAAAAATTACAAAGCGTTTGAGCCTTCAATAAAAGAGCACGAAAAAGCATATATTGAAAATTTCAAGAAGAACAGAGTTTTGCCACTTGTGTCAAAAATGGCAAATTGTAATTTAGATTTATATTACAGGTTAAAACAAGCCCAACCAAATAAAACGGATTCTGAATTTATAAAAAATGAAATGAACATAAAAACCAGCATATCCAAACAAAAATATGAATACCAAAAGATGATTGGCGAATTAAAAGAGGTTGGGCTTTCCTTTCACACAAGCGTTGAGATGCAAGATGAAATTTTTGATGTGTGCAAGATTATGCTTGATGCAGCCATAAAGTATGATTTTCCAGAACAAGCAATTGAAATGGTGAAAATGATGCAAGATAAGCGCATTGTTGGTGAAAAAAATTGTAAGTTTAGTGCCGTTGAAGCACTTAAAGGCGTTTCAAAAAGTTACATTAAAAGGTATCTTAACGAAAGTTCAAAGGATGTGGAAAGAGTTGATTTAAAAACTTCAATACGAAATTTGGTTAATTCTGCCCTAACGGGAGAATTTGGCGACATCAAAGAAATGACGGAGGAAAATCTAACTCCAAAAGAATTTGCAACAATTTTTAAAGACATTTTTCATGAGGCCGTTATAAAACACAACAAAGTTGTAGGTTCAACGAAAGCGTAAAATTTACGCTTTTTTTATTTGTTTTATTATATATATAAGAATATTATATAAATAATAACAAATACTATTTGTAATTTTGGAGGGGTTATGGCACAACAAGGATGGTTTTTGGCAATTATGTGTTTCTTCTTTGGTGAAATTGGGATTCATCGCTTTTTGGTGGGCAAAGTTGGAACGGGAATTCTTTACATTTTCACTTTTGGGCTGTTTGGAATTGGCGCGCTTGTGGATTTCATTATGATTTTGTGTGGCGCTTTCACTGACAAACAAGGCAACACAATTCCACTTTTTCAAGCGTAAGGCTTGATTTTTTTGTTTCAACAAAGAATTTTGGGCAAAATTTAACAAAATCTAAAAACTTTTTTTAAAAAATTTTTGCCATTTTTGTGCCTATTTTGCGAACACGCGGTGGGACGTCCAACCTTTTTAAAAAATATTCAAAAAATTTTTAAAAATTTTAAATTTTTTTTGAAAAAAGTGTTGACAAACTTTTTCGCATTATGTTAGAATACGAATGCTGACGCAAAGAGAGGTTGATGTTTCAACTGTCAGCACAGTTCTTTGACAACTACATATTTTTGAAAGATTAAAGTCAAATATTATACGAGTTTAACTTTAAACATTTATGTTTAACTAATCGTAATACGAAATATTTGCATACTTTAAATAAAGTCGAGTAATTAAGAGTTCGTTTTTCAATTTTGAAATGCGAATGCGAAAATGCTAAGAAAATCCAATATGATAAAGCTACAAAGAGCATATAGGGGATGCCTTGGCACTAGGCGCCGATGAAGGACGTGATAAGCTGCGATAAGCCACGGTGAGATGCACATAATCTGTGACCCGTGGATTTCCGAATGTGGGAACACACCCCGTTAATACGGAGGTATCATTGCATGAATTCATAGTGCAATGAGGGGAACCCGCTGAACTGAAACATCTAAGTAAGCGGAGGAAGAGAAAGTAAAACAACGATTGTGGGAGTAGTGGCGAGCGAAACTGCAAGAGCCCAAACCAAGGGTAGAAATACCTTTGGGGTTTAGGATTGACAACATAGACCATAAAAGATAGGTGAAGATTTCTGGAAAGTAACACAACACAAGGTAATAGTCCCGTAACCGAAATCTGACATGGGTCAGTCGAATTCCAGAGTAGCACAGGACACGTGGAATCCGGTGTGAACACGCGAGGACCATCTCGTAAGGCTAAATACGACCTAGTGACCGATAGCGAATAGTACTGTGAGGGAACGGTGAAAAGAACCCCGGGAGGGGAGTGAAAGAGAACCTGAAACTGTATGCTTACAAGCAGAGAGAGGACGACTTTCCATGAGGAAATAGTTTAATCTTGTACCTTTTGTAGAATGGGCCGGCGAGTTACGATATGTAGCGAGGTTAAGTGATTATGTCACGGAGCCGAAGCGAAAGCGAGTCTTAATAGGGCGAAATTTTAGTTGCATACCGTAGACCCGAAACCAGATGACCTAACCATGAGCAGGTTGAAGCGATGGTAACACATCGTGGAGGACCGAACACACGCCTGTTGAAATAGTCGGTGATGACTTGTGGTTAGAGGTGAAACGCCAATCGAATCGGGATATAGCTGGTTCTCCTCGAAATAGCTTTAGGGCTAGCCTCTGATAAAAGATTGCTGGGGGTAGAGCACTG